>JALSRO010000431.1 GCA_026984715.1 Chromatiales bacterium
GCATGTACCGGCTGGCCGCTGCCATGTTGCAGGAACTCCTGGCGTGCCTGTTCCGCCAGCGGAGTCGGAATGAAGTCGCAGTTGTTGATCCGGGCCAGCGGGCCAACCCGGTACCATCCGCTTTCACTTCCCAGGGAGTGGATGTAGGGGAATTTCATGTATGACCACGGTTTGACCTCCTCGCGCAGATAGCGGCCGTAGTGCCGGTAGTCTATCTGATCAAACACTGTTTTCCCTGCCGCATCCCGGGCGCGCAGCGTGCCGTGATAGAGTTCCAGGGCGCCACCCTGACCCGCCAGACTCAGGAAGTTGGAGCGGATGATGGCAAACCGCGTGTGATACTCCGGGTTGCCGAGATAGATCTTCCTGATCAGCGCCAACCCCTCCTGACACCAGCGGATGGTCTGATCGATGTCGGCGAGCAGGTGGTCCCGATCGGTGGGGGGAAGAGGTCTGTTCATTCCGCCCGGCAGCGGGCCGGTGCCGTGGATGCGTTTGCCGGTAATCGCCTGGATCACCTCCTGCCCATACTTGCGGATCCTGATCCCCTTCAGCGCGATGTCGCGGTGCTGCTCCATGACTCCCAGGATGTTGCGCTGTTGCGCGTCGCTGTCGAAGCCGAACAGCAGATCCGGGGCGGCGAGGTAGAAGAAGTGCAGGGCATGGGACTGCAGTACCTGGCCGAGATGCAGCAGGCGGCGCTGTTTTTCCGCCGCCGGGGTGAGCTGCTCCACTCCCGCCAGCTGATCCAGCGCTTTCGATGCCGCCAGCAGATGGCTGACGGGGCAGATCCCGCAGAGCCGCTGCACCAGTATCGGCACCTCCTCGCAGGGGCGTCCCTGGATGAACTTCTCGAAGCCGCGGAACTCCACGATATGCAGCCGCGCCTGGACCACATGGTCGTTCTCATCCAGCAACAGGGTCACCTTGCCGTGCCCCTCCACACGTGTCAACGGGTCGATACTTATCCGGCGCAGCTTGTTCTTCCGATCAGTCATAGTGAATCAGTTCGAGGGGCAGGATGGGTTCACGTCCGGCGATGAGATCCTGCAACAATCTCCAGATGGCGTCGGCAGAGGGAGGGCAGCCGGGCAGGGAGTAGTCCACCTTTACCAGTTCGTGAACGGGGTGGAGCTTGTCGAGCAGCCGCGGCAGCTCCGGGTCATCGGGAAGTTGCGGGTTCTCCACGCCAATGCCATCCAGATAGGCCTCGCTCAGACACTCTTTCAGATCATGATGGTTGCGCAGCGCCGGGATGCCGCCGTTGATGGCGCAAGCGCCGATGGCAACTACCGTTTTGCAGTGGGCACGGAACTCACGCAATACCCGGATATTCTCCTCATTGCAGACTCCGCCTTCGATGAGGCCGATATCGCAATGGTGAATCTGCTTGATGTCGGTCAGCGGGGAGCGGTCGAACTCCACCACCTCGGCCAGCTGGAATATCCGCTCATCGATATCCAGAAAGGACATGTGGCAACCGAAACAGCCTGCCAGTGAGGTGGTGGCGATGCGCACTATGCTACTCATCGGCCTGCTCCTCGAACGTTTTTGCTGCGCCTTTCAGGCTTGATTC
>JALSRO010000432.1 GCA_026984715.1 Chromatiales bacterium
TTTCAGTGTGCCAGTCAATACAAAGGTTTTTCCGGCAAGGGGTTGGGAGCGGTGGTCGTCACTGCTTGCGGTGGGCCAACGGATACCGGCAGCGAGCAGTTTGTCAACCACCTCGCGATTGTGTCTCTCACGGAAAAAACTGTAGATGCTTGCAGCAACCACTGAGCCGATATCGGGAACCAGCTGCAGCTGCTCCCTGTCTGCAGACATGATACTCTCAAGCGTACCGAAATGGCCAGCCAGTTCTCGCGCCGTGGCTTCCCCAACCAGTCGGATCCCGAGTGCGTAGATGAAACGCGCCAGTGTGGTCTGTTTGCTTTTCTCCAGTGCCGCCAGCAGGTTTTGTGCCGATTTTGGCCCCATCCGTTCCAGGTTTTCAAGCTGTTCCTGGCGAAGGGAGTAAAGATCCGCGACATCACGGACCAAGCCTTTCTCATCCAGTTGCTCTATCAGCTTTTCGCCCAACCCCTCGATATCCATGGCGCGGCGGGAGGCGAAGTGGCGAATGGCTTCACGCCGCTGGGCAGGACAGTAGAGTCCGCCGCTGCAACGGGCCACCTTCTCTCCCGGCAGGCGGATCACTTCCGAGCCGCACACCGGGCAGTGTCCGGGAAGTTGCGGGCGGCGGGCATCCGCAGGACGGCGGCTCTCCACTACCGAAACCACTTCGGGAATCACGTCACCTGCGCGACGGATGATGACGGTATCCCCGATACGGATATCCTTGCGCCTGATTTCATCCAGATTGTGCAGGGTGGCGCTACTCACCGTGACGCCACCGACGGAGACCGGTTCGAGACGGGCCACGGGAGTAAGGGCTCCGGTGCGACCCACCTGCCACTCCACATCCAGCAGGCGGGTCATCTCCTCCTGGGCGGGAAATTTGTGCGCCAGTGCCCAGCGGGGGGCGCGGGAGAGCTCTCCAAGTTTTTCCTGCCACGCTATTCTGTCCACCTTATAGACGACGCCGTCGATCTCGTAAGGCAGCTGGTCGCGCTCTGCCGCCATCTGGCGGTAGTACTCCAGGCAGCCTTGCGCCCCTGTAACAAGGCGCGCCTTGGGGGAGGTACGAAGCCCCCAGCCGCGCAGTTTCTGCATGATGGCGCTGTGCCGATCGGGAAGTCTGCCGTTTCTTATGGTACCGATACCGTAGCAGTACATGGTGAGGGGGCGTTGTGCCGTAACGGCCGGATCCAGTTGGCGCAGGCTTCCGGCGGCTGCATTGCGGGGGTTGGCGAATGGCTTCTGGCCGAGCCGTTCCTGGGTGGCGTTGAGGTGCTCGAACCCTTCACGAGTCATGAACACTTCGCCACGCACCTCCAGCCAGGCAGGGTAGCCGCTGCCATGAAGTTTGAGCGGAATGGCTCCGATGGTGCGGACGTTCTGGGTCACATCTTCCCCCCGGTAGCCGTCTCCCCGTGTGGCGCCCTGTATCAGCCGGCCCCGCTCATAGACCAGGCTGACCGCGAGGCCATCCAGTTTTGGTTCGGCATGGTATTCTACCTGCTCCACGCCGAGCCGGTCCCTCACCCGGCGATCGAATTCGCGCACCTCTTCATCGCTGAATGCGTTGTTCAGCGAAAGCATGGGAAGCTCGTGGCGCACCTCGCCAAACTCCTTGAGCGGGGTGGCACCGACACGCTGGGTGGGGGAGTCGGGCGTGATCAGCTGGGGGTAGCGCTGTTCCAGCTCCTGGAGCTCACGCAGCAGGCGGTCAAATTCGGCGTCGGGGATCTCGGGGGCATCCAGGGCGTAGTAAAGGTAGTTGTGGTGCTCGATCTGCCGGCGTAGTTTCTCTACTCGTTTGCGGATCTCTGGGGGTACCGCCGTACCGGACTGCTTTCCTGTCATGCCTGGCGCGGGTTGCCGGTACGGTTGTCGAAGGCGCTGGCCTCGGTCAGCATCGCTTCGATGGTGGATTCGGTCAGCGGATTGCGCGCTTCATCGCGCATCTCCCCCTTCAGCAACTGGGCCAGTTGCTGTGCTTTGAGCAGGAGGGTCTCGATCATGTTGCGCGCCGGTACGGCTCCCGGAGCGCGCATGAACATCACCACGCCGGGGGTGGTGAACTCCTGTTCCATCTGCCCTCCTTCGAAGGTTCCTGGCTCCAGTACATTGGCCACGCTGAACAGGATGGCATCGTTGCTCTCTTCGCCCCAACGGGAGTGATAGTAGTGGAAGATCCCCCCTTCTCCGAAGCGCAGGCCGACCTCTTCCAGCGCACTGAACAGATCGGCGCCGATGAACATCCTGTTCCCGGGTGCCATGATGTGAAGCACGGCTATCAGCTCTTCATCAGGAGATGGTTCCGGTCGGGGGTGCTGCTCCTTGCGAGGAGCAGGTTCGGATTTTTCCCGATCCGGTTCTCTCTCCTGGGGGGACTCTTCGGCACTGCTCTCCACATGGGAGGAGTGCTCCGTCTGCGGCTGTTGTGGTGACCGGGAGGCCGGTTCCGGTATGATGTCATCCAGAACCGGGACGCTGGGGGCGGAGTCGTCGACGGCAGGTGGAGGCTCTTCTCCGGCAAGCATCCGCCGCTGTCTGGCTATCTCTTCCATCCATTCGGTGTCCTGCTGAAGGGAGTCATCTCTCTCTGTGGTGGTGTCTTCGCGTCCCCTCCTGCGGCTGATAAGGTAGACAAGCGCGATAACCACTATGCCGATGATGAGCAGTGTCAGGCGCAGTTCGTCCATTCTCCGGTTCCTTATGCACTGGCAGCCATGGCGGCTGCTTCATCGATATCCACCGCCACCAGACGGGAGACACCGGGTTCTTTCATGGTGATGCCGTTCAGTTGTTGAGACAGTTCCATGGTGATCTTGTTGTGGGTGATGAAGATGAACTGGGTTTTGTCGGACATCTCTCGAACCAGATCGCAGAACCGCCCCACATTGGCGTCGTCGAGCGGTGCATCTACCTCGTCCAGCATACAGAAGGGCGCCGGGTTGAGATGGAAAATGGAGAATACCAGCGCCACGGCGGTAAGGGCCTTTTCTCCTCCCGACAGCAGATGAATGGTGCTGTTGCGCTTGCCGGGAGGGTGGGCCATGACGGTGATTCCGGTATCTAGCAGATCGTCTCCGGTGAGTTCCAGCGATGCCTTGCCCCCGCCGAACAGGCGCGGAAACATCTCCTGAAAACCGCTGTTGACCTTCTCGAAGGTGTCGCGGAAACGGCTGCGGGTTTCCCGGTCGATCTTGCGGATGGCGCTCTCCAGTGTTTCGAGCGCCTTCGTCAGATCGTCGTTCTGCGCATCCAGGTAGTTCTTGCGCTCTTCCGACTGCTGATACTCTTCAATCGCGGCCAGGTTGATCGGGCCGAGCCGTGATATTTTCTGTTCCAGGGTGGCCAGCCGAGTCTGCCACTCTTGTTCGTCGGCCTCTTCCGGCATGGTCTCGAACAGGGCTGTCAGGTTGTGGCCGGCCTCTTCCAGCTGCTCCTGCTGGGTCTGGCGGCGTGTTTTCAGATCCTGCCAGGTCATGCGTGCCTGCTCTACCGCACTGCGCATCTGCTCGATCTCCTGCTCGATCCGGCTGCGGGTGCTGTCCAGTTCACGAATATGGTGTTCGATGGTTTCCACCTGGCGCCGGGCCTCGCCCATCTCCTGTTCGATGCTGCTCCGTTTGGCGAGAACCTGCTCCAGTTCGGCCGTCATCTTCTCCAGCGGGGTGTCGCCTTCCTGCAGTGCCTGTTGCAGCTCATCCCGCCGGGTGGAGAATTGTACTCTCTGTTGCTCGATACGTTCGACCGCCTGGCGGGTGGAGGCCAGTTCGGTGTGAAGGGTCTGCAGTTTGAGTTTGATGTCGTGGGTGGTTTCACGGTCCTGGCGGGCCTGATCGCGGCACTGTTGCAGGGTCTGCTGCAGCTGTTCCCGCCTGGCGGTCAGTTGTTCCCGCTGGGCGGCAAGGGTCTCCATCAGTGCAAGTGATTCGTTGAGCCGGGTCCGGGTGCTCTGCTGTTCCTTGCTGTTGCCGGTTGCCTGCCGGGCCAGCTCTTCCAGTTCGGTAACGATTTGCCGGGTGCGTTGCTGGATCTGCTCCTGACGCGCTTTTGCGCCGCTCAGTCTTGCCTGCACTCCCGCCACCTTGCGGTTGACCTCGTTGAGTTCGCGCTGCTGTGATTCACGCTGTTGCTCCAGGGTTTTCAGCTGTTCGCGGCCGCTGGTGAGTTCCGTATGCAGTGTTTCGATCCGGGAGGCGAGTTGTTCTACTTCGTCTGCAAGTTTCTTGAGCTCCTGTTCCCGCTCCAGCACTCCGGATTTCTCATCCACATTGCGGACTACCCGCAGCCAGTTGAATCCCAGCCAGATGCCGTCTGGTGTGATGACCGATTCGTGGGCGGCCAGTTTGCTGCGCAGGGCGAGCGCTTGCGGCAGATCATTGGCAATACGGACGGAGCCCAGCAATGGCTCCAGTGACCAGGGTGCCTTTACCTTTGCCAGCAGGGTGTGGTTGGCGGCGTCCGGGCCGGGCAGGGCGGTGGTGTCGAACAGTGTCAGTGAGCCATCCAGCTCCTGCAGGGTATCGGACAGTTCGTTCAATCCTTCGATGCAGACCGCTTCCAGGGTGTGCCCCAGTACGGTTTCCACGGCATTTTCCCACCCCTTTTCCGCCTCGATCTCTTCTGCCAGCCGTCCCGCATCCTGAAGCTGGTTTTGCGCCAGCCACCGGCCGGTCTTTCCCTGGGTTTTGTTAAGTGCGGCCTGCTGCAGGGCTTCAAGGGAGGCCTGCCGGCCACGCAGGGTTTGCAGACGGCTGCGCAGGCTATCCAGTTGGCTGGCGAGTTCGTGATTCTTCTCGCGTTGCAGGTTGATCTGCTCAACGAGGGTGGTCTGATTTTTTTGCAGTATTCCGGCCTGCTTTTCGCTCTGTTCAAGCTCCTGCTGCAGCCGGGTGATGTCGGTCTGCCCAGAGTCGGATGGCAGACTGCTGCGCTCCTGGGTGAGGCGGGCAATGCGATTCTCCAGCTGGCTGGATTGCTGCTCCAGATTGTGCAGCCGGGTACGTTCCACCTGGGCGGTCTGTGCTGGCTCGGCGTAACGCTGGTTGAACTCGTCCCACTGCTGCTGCCACTCCTGCATGGCCTGTTCCGCAGCAGCCAGTGTGGCAGTGGACTGTTTCTCCGCCTCCTGAGCGCGGACAAGCTCCGGCTCCTGCTGTTGCAGTTCGGTCTGCAGACGTTCGATGGTCTGTTGATCGGACTCCCTGTGTCTGTTGGCCTCCTGCCATGCCTGCTCCAGTTTCGCCAGATCCTGCTGCTGTTGCTGGCGCCGTTCGCGGGTGTGCTGGATGGCCTGTTCCAGCCGGGCGATATCGGCTCCTACGCTGTAGAATCGGCTCTGAATCCGGTTGAATATCTCCAGCCCTTCAGCGTGCAGCTGACGCTGTTTCTCGACTTCAGCCTCGTTGCTGCGCTGCTTCGATATGAGTGCTTCCAGCGCCGTTTCCAGCTCTCGGTTGCGGCTCTCCTGCTCGCCGCATTGACGGTCGAGCCGTTGCCAGCGCAGGGCGTACAGCTGCCCCTTTATCAGCCGCTCCTCCTGCTTCAGATTTTTGTAGCGGGCCGCAGTCTGGGACTGCCGTTTCAGGCGCGCCAGCTGTTTGCCCAGCTCTTCGCGCAGATCGTTGAGCCGATCCAGGTTTTCACGGGTGTGGCGGATGCGGTTTTCTGTCTCGCGGCGGCGCTCCTTGTACTTGGAGATCCCCGCAGCCTCCTCGAGAAATACCCGCATCTCCTCGGGCTTGGCTTCGATGAAGCGCGAGATGGTGCCTTGCTCTATGACGGCATAGCTGCGCGGCCCCAGCCCGGTGCCGAGGAAGATACCGGTAATATCACGGCGCCGGCAGCGCACCCCGTTGAGAAAGTAGCTGGAGGTTCCTTCGCGGGTTACGGTGCGCTTGATGGCGACCTCACTGTAGCTGGCGTATTCACCCCCCAGCCTTCCGTCGCTGTTGTCGAAGACCAGCTCGATGGAGGCCTGCCCCACCGGTTTACGGGTGCTGGAGCCGTTGAAGATGACATCACTCATCGAGTCACCGCGCAGGTGTTTGGCGGAGGACTCCCCCATCACCCAGCGTACCGCGTCGATTACGTTGGATTTTCCGCACCCGTTGGGGCCGACGATACATACCAGGTTGCTGGGAAACGGGATGGTGGTGGGATCGACGAAGGTCTTGAATCCGGCCAGCTTGATCTTGCTAAGACGCATAACTCCCTGTTGGCAACTGTGGCGATGAATGCGGATTGGTATAATAACCGCCAATATTACCTCAATGGAGTGCTGCATGCCTACCCGTCCCAGCAAACAATTGGATACATTTGAAAATCCGCTTCCGGAGCGGGATTACACCATCCATATCGAAATACCGGAATTTACCTGTTTGTGTCCCAAGACCGGGCAGCCGGATTTCGCCACGCTTTCCATCGACTATGTTCCGGACCGACTCTGCGTCGAACTGAAATCCCTGAAGCTGTATGTCTGGTCTTTTCGGGAGGAGGGCGCTTTCCATGAGGCGGTTACCAACCGGATTCTGGATGATCTGGTGCACGCCACTTCGCCGCGGTTCATGCGTCTGACCGGCAAGTTCAACGTACGTGGCGGGATCTACACAACGGTGGTTGCAGAGCATCGTCAGCCAGGCTGGGTGCCACCGTTAGCTGTTCAGCTCCCTTGAACCTGTTTGTCGGCATCGATGTCGGCACATCGGGGTGCCGGGCTGTCGCTATCGATGACCGTGGCAAACAGCGGGGGCACGCAGCGAAAACCCTGCCAGCACCACTGCGAAGAGGAAATGGCGGGGTTCAGCAGGATCCCGAAATCTGGTGGCGGTCGGTCGTTGCGGTGCTGCGGCAACTGCTTGCCACTGTCGAAGCCCGTTCCGTGCGGGCGGTTGCGGTGGATGGCACCTCCGCCACACTGTTGCTGGTGGATGCTGCCGGGCAGCCGGTTTCTCCCGCCTTGATGTATAACGATGCGCGGGCCGTGGACGAGTCAGCACGGATCGCGGCAGTCGCCCCATCGGATACAGCGGCGCAGGGTGCAGGTTCCGCGCTTGCCAAACTGCTCTGGTTGCAGAGTCAGCCGGGGATGAGCAAGGCGCGGTATGCCCTGCATCAGGCCGATTGGATTGCGGGACGGTTGTGTGACCGGTTTGGTTTCAGTGACTGCAATAACAGTCTCAAGCTGGGCTATGACCCGGTAAACAGAAGCTGGCCGGAATGGCTGGACCGCGTGGGGGTGCAGCGCCGGTTGCTGCCCAAGATTGTTGCTCCAGGCACGCCGGTTGGCTGCATCAGCACGGTGCTGGCTGAGAGGTTGGGGCTCTCTCCGACGGTCACTGTCGTAGCGGGAACCACCGACAGTACCGCGGCGGTAGTCGCCACGGGCGTCTCTCTCCCAGGCGATGCGGTCACCTCGCTGGGTTCCACGCTGGTG
>JALSRO010000433.1 GCA_026984715.1 Chromatiales bacterium
AGTCTCCACCCCCACCGGCCGTTTCTCCAGCGCCTTCATCAGGCTGGCACGCAGCTTGGCCACGTCGAAATCCTCCCGTCGGCCGTCGCGCTTGACCACGCTGGGCAGGGTCAGTTCTGCTGTTTCATAGGTGGTAAAACGCTCACCACATTTGAGACACTCGCGGCGGCGGCGCACGGCGGCCCCCTCTTCGGCAAGCCGGGAGTCGACCACTTTGGTCTCGGGATCGGAGCAGAACGGACAGTGCATAGCTGATAATCAATCAGCCAGCATATACCGGCCGTTTGGCGCAGATCGCCAGCACCTCTCCCCTGACCCGCTCGATCACCTGCTGATTGTCGATATCATCCAGAATGTCGCACATCCAGCCGGCCAGATTGGTAGCATCCTGTTGCGAAAAACCACGGGTGGTAATCGCCGGCGTACCGACCCGGATACCGCTGGTAACAAAGGGTGACTGCGGGTCATTGGGAACCGCGTTCTTGTTGACGGTGATGTTGGCCGCACCCAGCGCCGCGTCCGCCGCCTTGCCGGTGATCCCCTTGTCGATCAGATCCACCAGGAAAAGATGGTTGTCGGTACCGCCCGATACGATATTGAAACCGCGCTCGATAAATACCTTAGCCATAGCCCGTGCATTCTCCACCACTTGTTGCTGATAGCTGGCAAAGGCAGGCTCGAGCGCCTCCTTGAACGCCACTGCCTTGGCAGCAATCACATGCATCAGCGGCCCGCCCTGGATGCCGGGAAATACCACCGAGTTGAGCTTCTTTTCCAGATCCGGGTTGGCTTTGGCGAGAATGAAACCACCACGCGGCCCACGCAACGTCTTGTGGGTGGTGGAGGTGGTGACATCGGCAATATTCACCGGGCTGGGATAGACACCTGCAGCGATCAGGCCGGCCACATGGGCCATGTCCACCATGAACCAGGCTCCAACCTTGTCGGCGATATCCCGGAACCGCTGCCAGTCCACCACCCGTGAGTAGGCGGAGAAACCGGCAACAATCATTTTCGGCTTGTGTTCAAGCGCCAGTGTCTCTACCTGCTCGTAGTCGATCTCGCCGCTCTGCGGGTCCAGCCCGTACTGCACCGCGTGGTAGATCTTGCCGGAGAAGTTCACCTTCGCCCCATGGGTGAGATGGCCACCATCGGCCAGGCTCATCCCCAGCACGGTATCACCCGGCTGCAGCAGCGCCATGTAGACCGCCGCGTTGGCCTGCGAGCCGGAGTGGGGCTGCACGTTGGCATAGTCCGCCCTGAACAGCTCCTTGAGCCGATCGATGGCCAGCTGCTCGGCGACATCCACATACTCGCAGCCGCCATAGTAGCGCTTGCCGGGATAGCCCTCGGCGTACTTGTTGGTCAGCACCGAGCCCTGCGCCTCCATCACCCGCGGGCTGGCGTAGTTCTCGGACGCGATCAGCTCGATATGATCCTCCTGCCGTTTACGCTCGTTTTCCATCGCGCTCCACAGCACGTCATCATATCCGGAGATGGTCATATCTTTACTGAACATTGGCGTTTTTCCTGTACTGAATAAATGGTGTAGCCG
>JALSRO010000434.1 GCA_026984715.1 Chromatiales bacterium
TCCGCATCACCTGACAGCCGCTGAAGGGTTGCCTGGATTCGGGGTGTGAGATCCTCCCCGACAGGTTGCCGTGTGTCCGCTTGAAAGGGTCTGTTTTCTCGCGGCCTCTGTTCACGGAACGCTGTCTCCCTGCGGGGTGGTTTTCCCGCCATCCCTGGTTCGGGCGGACGGGGTTGAACCGGCGCCCACGGCTCGAACGGCATGCTGCTGCTCAGTGGTGGTTCAATCTGCGGCTGTCGGGAAAACCGGGATGGCTGCTGCTGATGGAGATCGCCTTGTGCCGGAAACGACTCCCGTTCCGATGGAGCAGAGGGGCTGGAGTCCTCCCTGCCCTGGGTCAGCTCCGGGGGGCGGTTTTTCTCCACTGTTGCCTCCGGGGAGAAATCTTCCTGCGGCACAACATCCGCTTCCGGCGGGTTTGCTGTTTCCCCGGAAAAGGGCGACGCCGCGCCGCCATGATCCGGTTCAAACAGCGCCGGCGTCCGGGGCTGTACGGTGTCGCATCGATCCAGATGCCGGTCGACCAGGCTGGTGAAAAAAGGGTTCATTGGTTTACCATCCCCAGATAGAGCTGCCGCCGCAGGGGGGAGAGATTGAGAATCTCGCTCTCGGTCCAGCCGTAGGCGGTCGCCAGACGATGGATGGTGCGGAGGGTTCGTTCTGCCCAGCTGTTGATCTCGGCCCACAAAAAGGTTGCGATATCGAACAGCACCTCCCACTGGCGCGAGCACTCCGGGCAGACCAGTCCGGTGCGGATCCCGGCCTGGGGGTCCAGCTCTTCAATCTGCTGACTCAAGGCATCGAGCGCGTGTGAAGGGAGCCTGGAAAAATCACACTCTTTTCCGGCACGGGTGATGGAATCGATGCACTGTTCCAGCAGCGTTGCGCCACTGTCGCTGTTTTCCTGCGGGGCTGCAGATATCGCCGCGGCAACATCCCGGCTGCCGGGCAGATGGAAGCGCAGCCGGTACCCCTCCACCTCCAGAGTGAACTCCTGTGCCGGTTCAAAGGTGCCGATGGTTTGCAGGCGCAGATCGGTGGTGCTCCCTTCCCACTCTACTCTCTCTCCGCACTGGGGGCATTGGGCGGTATTGAGAAGCCGGGTCCCGAACATCCACTCCCGCAGCTGCAACAGACGCGCATCCCGCTCGCCGATACTCAGTTTTTCTGCCGCCTCCGGGTCCAGCTCCGGGGAGGCGGCGGTGATGAGAATCAGCGCCCGTTCCAGGATTGGTTGGTTCAATCCGCGCTCCCATGCGTTGAGCAGCTCCGTCGCACTGAGCGGTCTCATGGATTACCCTTCCGGCTCGGTGAATTCAGGCTCGCTGGGTTCCGCGACCTCGTAGTCGCGCTCCCACCCTTCGTTCTCCAGTTTCAGGGTCTGAATGGCAACGGCATTGGCGCTTGCGTCCAGCTCCGGGAGTGCCTGGTATTCGGATACCCAGCAGCGATAGACCCGGTAGGCGATGGCCAGCTGACCGGCTTCGTTGTAGACCTCGATGATCACATCCTTGCGAAAATCTTTCAGTGATACCTCTGCCCCCAGGCCGGA
>JALSRO010000435.1 GCA_026984715.1 Chromatiales bacterium
CCCGCCTCGGAAAAGGGCATCCCGTGCTGGACCATGCCGATGATCAGCCCACCGATGATATTGATCACAGTGATCAGGATGCCGGCCACAGCGTCACCACGAACGAACTTGCTGGCACCATCCATGGAACCGTAGAAGTCCGCCTCCATGCTCACTTCGGCACGCCTTCTGCGCGCCTCGTCCTGATCGATGAGACCGGCGTTCAAATCTGCATCGATGGCCATCTGCTTGCCGGGCATGGCGTCCAGGGTAAAGCGGGCGGTAACCTCCGAGATGCGCCCGGCACCCTTGGTGACCACGACAAAATTGATGATCACCAGGATGACAAATACCACGATTCCCACGGTGTAGTTACCCCCGATGACAAACTCGCCAAAGGCGTTTATCACCTGCCCTGCAGCATCAGTACCGGTATGCCCCTCCAGCAACACCACACGAGTGGAGGCGACGTTCATTCCGAGGCGCAGCAGGGTTGCCACCAGGATGACGGCCGGAAACACCGCAAAATCCAACGGCCGCAGCGTGTAGATGGCTACCAGCAGCACCACAAGGGAGAGCGCAATATTGAAGCTGAAGAAGATGTCCAGTAACAGCGGAGGCAAAGGCACCACCAGCATGGCGAGCATGGCCATCACCAACAGCGGTATACCCAGCCCGGTACGCGGCATCTGCCGCAGGGTTGTCAATATCCCGACCTGTTGCGCCATTTAATTCTCCTCCCGTCCCGCTTCAGTCATGCCGTAACTCTTCCGGAATCGGCAGCTCACCCAGCTCCCCGAGCCCCTCTCCACCGTCATTCAGATGGAATACATAGGCCAGCACCTGCGCCACCGCCTGGTAGAGACCGGCAGGGATCTCCCGGTCGATCTCTGCAGAGTGATACAAGGCGCGTGCCAATGGCGGCGCAGACAGCAGTGGGATCTGGTGCTCTGCGGCAACTGCACGGATCTGCGCCGCCACCAGGTCGGCACCCATCGCCACCACTCGTGGAGCCGCCATACTGTCGCTGTCATAACGCAGGGCCACGGCATAGTGGGTCGGGTTGGTCACCACCACATCTGCCTTGGGAACTTCGGACATCATGCGGCGCTGGGCCATCTCCTTCTGCAGCTGCCGGATGCGGCCGCGCACTTCCGGGTTTCCTTCGGTCTGCTTGTGCTCCTCTTTGACCTCCTGACGAGACATCTTGAGCTGCCGGGAGTGATCCCATAGCTGAAACGGTACGTCAAACAACGCTATTACGATCATACTCATGCTGATAGCGAGAAAAGACCAGAGCAGCAGATTCGCCATCTGAGCCAGCGCACTCTCCACCGGCTGATCTCCCAGCTGCAGAAAGAGCTCCGCCTTGCTCCACAACAGGGCGACGGCCGCTGCACCGATGAGCAGAAACTTGCCCAGCGCCTTGAGCAACTCGATTAGCCCCCGGACGGCAAAGATCCGGCCAATCCCCTTGACGGGGTCCAGTTTCTCCCACTTGAAAGCGAGTGCCTGGGTACTGAAATTCCAGCCACTTATGGCGATGGAGGAGAACACCGCGACCACGGTGA
>JALSRO010000436.1 GCA_026984715.1 Chromatiales bacterium
AGATCACAAGCACTGATCGACCGATACCACGGCAGGAACCGGAGCCCCCTCCGGTTCCCCCGACCTGCCAATGAGCTGAGACAACCCGCATTGCCCCCTGAAACAGGCAATCCCTTTGGAGAACCGCAATGAAACGAAGCAGAAACCGGATCCTCTTCGCAATAGTCATTCCCATGCTGTTCGCTGCATCACAGAGCCTAGCCGCCGGCACGGTTGGAGACAGAGCCCCGGACTTCTCCGCAACCACCCTCGAAGGAAAAGCACTCTCCCTGGCAGAGTACCGGGGGAAAACGCCGGTTTATCTGGTGTTCTGGGCCACCTGGTGCCCAAACTGCCTGAGAGAGATCCCGGAGATCAACGCACTACAGCAAAAGTTTGGTGATCGGATGGCCATCCTGAGCATCAACGTCGGAATCAACGACTCCGCCGAAGCAGCCCGCGAATACAGAGAAGAGCACGGGATGAAATACCCTGTGGTATTCGATGAAGGAAGCAGGATCAGCAGCAGGTACGCCATTGCGGGAACCCCTACCCAGCTGCTTATCGGCAGCGACGGCGTCATTCGCTACCGGAGCGCCAAAACACCCGCGGCTGCCGACATAGAAAAACACTGGAGCCAACTCTCCGCCAAAAGTCAGCATTGAGGGTGCCCCTCCCCGCCGCCGGGAACGAGTCGTAGAACAGTGATATCCGGGCGTCGCGAATACAGGGATGTACTGGAGCACAGGGCCGGTGCCTGCCTGAAGCCCCCAACCCTATGATATCCAATGACAGGCCGTGGCGTGCCGGCCCGCAGCAAGGCGAAGAACCGCCTTGCTGCGGGCCGGCACGCCACGGCTGAATACGGATTTGTTACCGGGTTAACAGCCCGCTTCCGGTTCAGAACTTGAGCTGACCCCAGAGCCAGACCTTGTCGGTATCTGATCCCCAACCAGCTGGACCGCTATCCTTGCTGTAGCTGGCATACTTCAGACCGGCACTGTAGTTCTTGGTGAACTTCTTGGCCGCCAGCAGGTTGATTTCAGTACCGTAGTCATCGCTACCCTCGTCGGATGCATAGGCATGATAGACACCCAGCAGCTTGATGCCCATCGGCTTGCCACCGATGGAGAAGTAGTTGTCCACCAGACCTTTGGACGGCGTAGTGAGAAACTTGTCCGCCCAGCCGTTGAAGGCGTGCTTGGTGGCCAGAATGGTCTGGAAGGAATAGGTACCATCACCGCCCAGCTTTTCCTGGCCAATCTTTGCTGTTACTCCTGCATAGCTCCCCCCCAGCTCAAGCTTGGTATAGTTGGCATCACGGCCGTCGTTGGCATCGGCATACTCACCCTGGTTGGCAAACTCCAGGTTGTAGAGCAGGTTGAAATCGTCGCTCAGCGCCTGTTTTCCAACAAAACGGAGACCAAGAGTCTGGCTATCCGCATCACCACTATCCTTCAGCAGATCCAGCAGGTAGGCATAGCCGGTAATCTTGCCGAAAGAGAACCCGTTGTAGCTGACATTCACCACATGGGACTGCGACGGAACCTCGGCACCCAAAATATTGTACGCGCGAGAAACAAAACCGTAGATGATGGTGGTGTCAGGGAGAGAGGTGTTGGCAACGACCAGCGCATCATACACCTGCTCGGTCTGCCGCCATCCGACATTGCCGACGAAGCGATCGTTGTCAATCTTGATTCGCTGACGCCCCACCTTGAAGAGGGTATCTGCGACACCGGTGTAGCTTACCCATGCCTGGTTGATACGGCTCAGTTCCGGATCAGCCACTTTTGCATAGTTTGTTTTGCCGTTGCCATAAGGCCCGGGGGAGAGATAATCATCACTACCCAGCGCAGAGGTATTGGTCATCTCGCCAAAGATCTTCCACCCCGCATAGTCCTGGGTGAGATAACCGAGGCGGGTGCGCAGTGTAACCGCGCTGGCATCCTTTGCTGCAGCATCGTCACTCACATTCTCCATGCGCAGGCGCATATCGAGGGTGGGCTTGCCGCCGGTAATGGCATCGGTGAAGGTGTGCGCATAAGCCGCTGGTACCAACAAGAAAGCGGCACTTGCCAGCGCCAATCTATGTGTCTTTTTAACCATTGCTCCTACTCCTGATGTAATTTACCCAAAATCCAGATTTGTAACTGCAAGCCGATGAAAACAGGACTCCAGCCGTGGGCCAAACAATACGCACCACCTGAAAAACCGGCCTTGATGTGCGTCAATTATAGTACACTTCCTGCAACCATTGTTGTACCAGAACAACAGGCGACTCTCTCCGGAGCGGAAGGATCGAGTAGCAGACCACGAGGCAACGACACATCCCTGATGGCTGCACAATGGGCCTCTGGAGGAGAGGCGTGGACCGTTTCGACGATAGGGGCACGGGCCGTGTCACCGCTCCACCACCAATCCGAGATTCTGCTCTTCCAGCACCTTGATTTGGTCCCGCAGCTGTGCTGCCTGCTCAAATTCGAGATCCTGCGCATGCTGAAACATCCGCTGCTCGAGCTCTTTTATTCTGCTGGCAAGCTGCTCCCCCGAAAGCGCGGCGTACTCTATCAGCTCGTCGGCCACTTTGGCGTACTGGCCGGGGGAACCGGGCGCCCCGGGATAGGCGCCCTCCATGATGTCATGCACCTTCTTGCTGATCCCCCTGGGGGTGATACCGTGCTGTTCATTGAAGGCGATCTGCTTGCGGCGGCGCCGTTCGGTCTCGTCGATGGCGCGGCGCATGGAGCCGGTGATGGTCTCGGCATAGAGGATCGCCTTGCCGTTGAGATTGCGCGCGGCGCGGCCTATGGTCTGGATCAGGGAGCGGTCGGAACGCAGGAACCCCTCCTTGTCGGCGTCCAGGATGGCGACCAGAGATACCTCGGGCATGTCCAGTCCCTCGCGCAGCAGGTTGATCCCCACCAGGACATCGAACTCCCCGAGGCGCAGGTCGCGGATGATCTCCACCCGCTCCACGGTGTCGATGTCGGAGTGCATGTAGCGCACCCGCACGCCGTGCTCGGCCAGATAGTCGGTGAGATCCTCCGCCATGCGCTTGGTCAGGGTGGTGACCAGCACCCGTTCGCCGAGCTGTGCACGCTCGTGGATCTCGGAGAGCAGATCGTCCACCTGGGTGGTGGCGGGACGCACCTCGATCTCGGGATCCAGCAGGCCGGTGGGGCGCACCACCTGCTCCACTATCTGGCCGGAGTGCTGCTCCTCGTACTGCGCGGGGGTGGCGGAGACGAAGATGGCCTGCGGCATCAGGCGCTCGAACTCCTCGAAGCGCAACGGCCGGTTGTCCAGCGCCGAGGGGAGCCGGAAGCCGTACTCAACCAGGTTCTCCTTGCGCGAGCGGTCCCCCTTGTACATGCCGCCGATCTGGGGGATGGTCACATGGCTCTCGTCCACGATCATCAGGGAGTCCGGCGGCAGGTACTCCATCAGGGTGGGGGGCGGCTCGCCGGCGCTGCGGCCGGAGAGGTAGCGGGAGTAGTTCTCGATGCCGGAGCAGTAGCCCAGCTCCTGCATCATCTCGATGTCGAAACGGGTGCGCTGTTCGAGGCGCTGCGCCTCCACCAGCCGGTTCTGCGCCCGCAGCTGTTCGAGGCGCTCCCGCAGCTCCTGCTTGATCTGCTCGATGGCATCCAGGATGGTCTGGCGCGGCGTGACGTAGTGGGACTTGGGGTAGATGGTGATGCGCGGCACCCTGCGCAGCAGCTCTCCGCTGAGCGGGTCGAACCAGGAGAGCGACTCCACCTCGTCGTCGAACAGCTCGATGCGTACCGCTTCACGCTCCGACTCCGCCGGGAAGATGTCGATCACCTCGCCACGCACCCGGTAGGTGGCGCGGCGCAGCTCCACGTCGTTGCGGGTGTACTGCAGCTCCGCCAGGCGGCGCAGGATGCGGCGCTGATCCACCAGCTCGCCACGCGACAGGTGCAGCATCATGCTCAGGTAGGATTGCGGATCCCCCAGACCGTAGATGGCCGACACGGTGGCCACGATGATGGTGTCGCGCCGCTCCAAGATCGCCTTGGTGGCGGAGAGGCGCATCTGCTCGATGTGCTCGTTGATGGAGGCATCCTTCTCGATGAAGGTGTCCGAGGCGGGAACATAGGCCTCCGGCTGGTAGTAGTCGTAGTAGGAGACGAAATACTCCACCGCGTTGTGCGGGAAGAACTCCTTGAACTCACCATAGAGCTGCGCCGCCAGCGTCTTGTTGTGCGCCATGATGATGGTGGGGCGCTGCAGCTGCTGGATGACGTTGGCGATGGTGTAGGTCTTGCCGCTGCCGGTCACCCCGAGCAGGGTCTGGCCGGCCAGGCCGGCCTGCAGCCCCTCCACCAGGTGGCGGATCGCTTCGGGCTGATCGCCGGCGGGCTCGAACGGGGCATTCAGCTGGAAGGGTCGCGACATGGCTGGCTATCAGAAGTCCAATGCAAAGCTGCCGATGAGATGGTCTCCTCCCTCATACGGCGTCTTACTGCGCCGGGATGGGATTTCCATCAACAAAAAGCGGAAAGCAAGAGACCATGAGCAAGATTACAACGATTGGGCTGGATTTGGCAAAGCATGTTTTTCCACGTAGTGTGTTGCGACGCGCGGGGCAAACAGCGCTCCCGGGTCAATAACAACAACAGTCCCAAACCGGTTCATCCAGCGGCTACGACCTGCTCTCGTCTCAACGTCACCCGACTCTGCTCCCCCAGCACATTGAGCAGGATGACAACCCGCTCCTCAGCGCTGCGTTTGTAGAACACACCGGACAGCCCGGCAAAAGGGCCATCGATTATATCCACCCGATCCCCCTTTTTCGGCTCGGGAAGCAGTTCGAAATAGAGCCCGGAGGGGTCACTGGCAGACTCCCTCAATAACCGGATAACATCATCGGGCACCGTGGCCGGCTCGTTGCCGAACCGGACCAGCTGGCTCACCCCCTTGGTATAGGCGATGGCAGAGATATTGTCGTGCCCCACCTCCAGATGCACAAACAGGTAACGGGGAAACATGGCCTCGATGGTCCTGACCCGTTTATAGCGACGAATCCGTTCAAGACAGATCCTCGGACAGTAGGTATCGAACCCCTGCCTGGCGAGATTCTCTTCGGCAACAGCCTCTCTCCGCGGTTTGGTATGGACGACGAACCACTGCCTCATGATTGAACCTCCTGAAATCGCGCTTGTTCACCACTATCCTGTGGAAAAGCAGCCTCACCCCGCTAGAAAGGGGATCGCCGTGGCACACCATCGGATCACCCCGGGGGAATTGCATCTTCCGGCTCCGCAGCGGGAAAAGGTCATGGATGGACTTCCCCGACATGGCCATCAAGAATCGTGATTTACCGTATCGTTGTCAACTACTATTTCATCTCTTTTTTTTATCAACCCGGCAGCAACATATGTCGTATTCAGCCGTGGCGCACCGGTTCGCAGCAAGGCGGCCCATCGCCGCCGTAGCCACTATACAGCAAGATGGGATAACGCAGCCTGCGATCCACCCATCACGAAGCGCTTTCGGGGCGGATCCTCCAGCAGTTGTGAATCCTGCTGTTTCGGGCAAAATCCCTCGGCAGCGTTTCCCTGCTGATATTCTCCACGACCAACCCCTTCAACGCACCACTCTCCATCTTGAAGTTTCGGAAGTTGTTGGAGAAAATCAACACCCCATCCCCGGTCAACAGCTGCGCCGCCTTGCGGATCAGCTGCACATGATCGCGTTGGATATCGAAGCTCCTCTCCATTCTCTTGGAGGTGGAGAAGGTAGGCGGGTCCAGAAAGATCAGCCCGAAACGGCCCCTCCCCGAAACGATCTGCCGATCGAGCCAGGAGAGACAGTCGGCTCGCACGAACCGATGCCGATCACCGCCGAAACCGTTGAGTGCCATATTGCGTCGCGCCCAATCGAGATAGTTTCTGGAGATATCTACCGTGGTCGTGGAGATCGCCCCGCCCCTGGCCGCATACACGGTGGCACTGCCGGTATAGGCGAACAGATTCAACATATGCCTCCCTTTGGCGAGTTTCCCAATCAGGGCGCGAGTGAGGCGGTGATCGAGAAACAGCCCGGAATCGAGATAGTCTTCGAGATTCACCAGGAAACGGCATCCTCCCTCCTCCACCTCGACAAAGTTCCGGCTCTCTCCAAGGCGCTGATACTGGGCACCCCCTCTCTGGCGGCGCCGCACCTTGAAGTGAACCTGCTGAATGGGGATATCCAGGACTTCCGGCAAGACCGCCAACGCCTCACGCAGACGGGCTCTTGCCTTGCGGGGATCGACGCTCGGGGGCGCCTGATACTCCTGGACATGCGCTGCAAGCAACTCACCCTGATAGAGATCGATCGCCAGGGCATATTCAGGCATATCGGCGTCATAGAGCCGGTAGCAGCCGATCCCCTCCCGGCGCGCCCAGCGCCCCAGCTCACGCAGATTCTTGCGCAGCCGGTTGGCGAACATCTGCGCACCCTTGCCAAGACTCTCTGCCGGGACCGGGCGAGGCATCACCATCCCGCCCGAAATGGCAGTACGCTCGACAAACCACCGCGGCTGCAGCTCGAAACGGAGCAGTCTGCAGGGAATCGCCCCGTTATAGAGAGTGTATCCCCTGCAGGCACGCAGCCCCATGCGCCTGGCCAGCTCGGGATTGCCGGTGAACAGCGCCGCCCGCCAGCCCACGAACCCCTGCTTGAGCCGGTCGGCAAGCTCCCTGTAGAGCCCCTTCAGAGCCTCCACCTCACCCAGTCTGGCACCATAGGGAGGATTGACCATGACCAGCCCCGTCCGATCGGGCAAGGGTGGCCGCAGCAGCTGGACTTCCCGCCGTTCCACATGGATAGAACCACGCAACCCCGCCGCCTCCACATTACAGATGGCGGCTCGAACCGCCCGCCGGTCGCTATCGTAACCGACAATGCGCGGCCCCCTTCCGGTGCCCCGGGCACGCCGCCTCCCCGCCTCGTCCAGCAACCGTGTCCATACCCTCGCATCGTGCCGTTCCCAACCAAGGAAACCGAAATAGCGGCGCATGGCACCAGGGGCTATATCCGCCGCCATCGAAGCCGCTTCGATGAGAAGAGTACCCGAACCACACATGGGATCCAGCAGCATCCCTCCGCTGGCGGCAACCTCGGGCCACCCGGCACGCATCAGCAGCGCTGCTGCCAGATTCTCCTTGAGCGGCGCCTCTACAGACTCTTTCCGATAGCCACGGCGATGCAGACTGTCACCCGAAAGGTCCAAGCTCACCGTCGCCCGGTTGCGGAGGAGATGGACATTGATCCGCACGTCAGGCTGCCTGGTATCGACGTTTGGGCGCCTTCCCGCACTCACCCGGAACTGATCAACGACTGCGTCCTTGACCTTCAACGCCCCGAACCGACTGT
>JALSRO010000437.1 GCA_026984715.1 Chromatiales bacterium
GGGAGCGTTTTGTACGGGGCGTCGATCGCTGCCTGCAGGAGGGGATTCCCATGGTCTGTTTCTCTGCCAGTGGCGGGGCGCGGATGCAGGAGGCGCTGTTCTCCCTGATGCAGATGGCCAAGACCAGCGCCGCGCTGGAGCGTCTCAGCAAGCGGGGGATTCCGTTTATCTCCGTGCTTACCGATCCTACCATGGGTGGCGTGTCGGCCAGCTTCGCCATGCTGGGTGATATCAATATCGCGGAGCCCGGCGCCCTGATCGGCTTCGCCGGGCCACGGGTCATTGAGCAGACAGTACGCGAGACGTTGCCTGAGGGGTTTCAGCGCAGTGAGTTTCTGCTCGACCACGGCGCCATCGACATGATTGTCGATCGCCGGGAGATGCGTGACAGGGTGGCCAATATCCTGGCTATTTTGACCCACAGGAGCGTTGCTGCTGATAGCGCTATCGAGCAACAGCCGGCACCAGCCGCCGTTCCGGACGACATCCCCGAAGAGGAGAGTTGATCCTCTCGTCCTTATCTCTCCAGCTGAACTGACGCTATGCGTTTCAACACCCTGGCCGAATGGCTGAACTGGCAGGAGACCCTCAATCCTGCCGGAATCGAGCTGGGTCTGGAACGGGTGCGGACTGTTCTGGAACGGCTGGGAGAGACTGATCCTCCCTTTCCCGTCATTACGGTTGGTGGCACCAACGGCAAGGGTTCGTCGGTCGCCATGCTGGAATCCACTCTTCTGGCCGGTGGTTACCGTGTTGGCAGCTACACCTCCCCCCATCTGCTGCGTTACAACGAACGGATCCGTATTCTGGGCAGTGAGGTCAGTGACGCCCGGCTGTGTGCTGCTTTCGAGCGGGTCGATCAGGCACGTGGTGATATTGCGCTGACCTATTTCGAGTTCGGTACCCTTGCCGCTATCGATATCTTCGCTGACCAGGATCTGGATGTTGCCATCCTCGAGGTGGGGCTGGGCGGACGCCTTGACGCGGTCAATGTACTGGACAGCGAAGTAGCGCTGGTTACCAGCGTGGGCATCGATCACCAGGAGTGGCTGGGGAGCGATCGCGAATCCATTGGCCGGGAGAAAGCGGGCATTTTTCGTCCCGGGCGTGCGGCCGTATGTGGTGATCCGGCCCCCCCTGCGGCACTGCTGCAACATGCGCAACAACTGGGAACCACCCTCTACTGTGCCGGGCAGGATTTTGGATATGAACGAGTTGAGGGCGGCTGGATCTGGTGGGGAGCCGGGGAGCGGAGCGCAACTCTACCCCTGCCTGCATTGAGTGGTGAATTCCAGCTGGGCAATGCGGCCGCTGTGTTGATGGTGCTGACGTTGCTGAAACAGCGCTTTCCCCTGCCCGGGGATGCACTGCAGCGGGGGCTGATCCACATCTCCCTGCCGGGACGGTTTCAGCTCATCCCCGGCGAGGTGAGCCGGATATTCGATGTGGGGCACAACCCCCACGCGGCCGCCGCTCTTGCCAGGACGCTGGCGCAACACACCTCCCCGGGGCGCACGCTGGCCGTGGTGGGGATGCTGGCCGACAAGG
>JALSRO010000438.1 GCA_026984715.1 Chromatiales bacterium
ATCCAACCAGGCAACCAGTTTCTTGTGCATAATGGCAACCGGATAGTAGCGCGAAGCGCGGGCCACATTGCCGTTTTTGAAGACAACCTGCAGATCGAGGAAGGGCGGAACGTTGGCACCGGCGAGGGTCAGCTCCAGCTGCGCGGCGGCTTCTATGTCCCTATTCCGCAGTGTGAGGTTCCGGCCGGAGAGGTACCACACTCCTGCCTCTCTCTGCCAGCTCAGCTCTCCCTGAAGCCGCTCGAAGAACCATGCGTTGCGCGCCAGGTGGGGGAAGTTTACCTTGCCGCGACCACTCTCCAGGTGTATCGCTCCGGACTCCGCGTCTGCCCAGAGGATGGCATCCACCCCCTCTACGCCCGGCAGCTTGCGCCATGGTTCGAGGCGCACTCCATGCAGTCGTCCAGAGAGGCTGAAGCGTTGCGCCGGTATCGATCCGGGCCGGTAAACCAGCTGCAGATCGGTCAACCGGCCGCGTGGGCGTACCGCCCGCACCGCTTTCCGCATCTTCGGGGGGAGCAGGTTGCTGAACAGCAGCAGATCGCTGACATCCCCGATCTCCGCAAAACTCGTCTGCAACTCGTAGCACACCGATCTCCAGCCGGAGCCGGTGGCGGAGAGGCGCAGATGCGTATCCGGCCAGGCCTCTCCGTTGCGCACGATACGCAGCCGGGGAATATCCAGTTCCCACCCCTTTTTGTTCCGCTCCCAGAGAAATATTCCATTGACCAGATCGAGCTCGAAGGGAGCCTTGCCATTTTCCTGTTTCAATATCAGGTCACGAACGCCGCTCTCCCCTTCGAGACGGGTGATGCGTGTCCCGGACCATTCTCCCCACAACTCGAGATCGATCTGCCCGGTCCCGCTCTCGATCTGCGGCTGCTGGAGCTGCTCCAGGAGCGGCGCCAACCGTATCCCCAATCCGTTGATGTAGAACCGCCCCTTTCCCTCGTGCAGCGCCTGGCTGGATGCTGTGAAGTCCGCCGCGATACGAACGGTTTCGCCAAGTCCCGCAGGAAGTGTGGCAACCCCCTCCAACTGGTGCCGATCACCTTGATTGCGCAGCTCGATGCTGGCGATATCGAACCGTTGCATGGCCTTACCGCGTAACTGGTCCTGCCAGTAGAGGGTGCTGTCACGAATCACCAGGTTGGATTGGGAGAAGATCCAGTCTCCCACTGCGGTGGTATCGGTAGCCGGTACCGGCTCCGAGGTCCGGGAGAGCTCCAGCCCCTCGACCCGAATGATCCCGCGACGATCGCGGCTGACGGAGAGGTCGGCGCCCACCACGGTCAGCTCTCCCAGCACCATTTTACGCCGCCAGGCGGAGTTCCATAGGTCGATGCCGACCTGGAGCTCACGAAACTGCAACAGGGTCTGGTTGCCCTGCTGGTCCAGCAGATGCACCCCTCGAAGCAGCAGCGTGGGTTGCAGCCCCTGCATCTCCGCATCCAGTGAGGCCACCTCTACCGGCTGGTGTAGCCGTTCGCTCAGCCAGGATGTCACTTGGTGCCGGTAGGCACCTGCATTGGAAAACACCACCCTGG
>JALSRO010000439.1 GCA_026984715.1 Chromatiales bacterium
GATGTTCTCCTGCCGAGCCTGGAGCGCAGGGCCGGTGCATGAAGCCCTTGACCCCATGATGTTTGGCGGCAGGCGGGTCCGCAACAAAACAGCCTGCCACGGCTGAGACGATATATATCGCTGCCTGCACCTTCAGCTGCAGCACTTTCAACCCCGAAGGGCAAATGGGTAACACACTCGTACACTCGCTGTATGAAGTTGTCAGACGCGCCCCCGAGCGTGAGGCAGTGGTGGCGGGTGGTCGGCGTACCGTCTATCTGGAGTTGTGGCAGATGGTCTGTGCTACAGCCGGATTCCTGCGCGACAAGGGGCTGCAGCCGGGTGACCGTGTCGCCCTGCTGCTCGGCAACTCACCGGAATATATTGCCATCTATTACGGGGCGCTCGCGGCGGGAGGTGTGGTGGTTGGGCTCAACAGCCAGGCGAAGGCCCGCAATCTCTCCGGCTGGTTACGTCATTGTGGCGCCAGCTGGCTGTTTGCCGAGGCCGGGCACCCCGAGCTGCAGCGGGTGGCCAGTGCGGTGGCGGACCTTTCCATCGGATTCGTGCTGCTCGGAGAGCGTCGTGAAGGGGGTGCGGAGGTTCCCTGTCACCCCTGGCAGGAGCTACTGGAGGCAACGGTTACGGAACCGGATCTGGCAACCCTGCGGCTGGAGCAGACCGCCGCCATCATCTATACCTCCGGCACGACCGGCCGGCCCAAGGGGGTGACCCTCAGCCACGGCAACCTCAGCAGTAACGTCTCTTCCATCCAGCGCTATCTTCAGCTTGGCGCGCAGGATCGGGTACTGAACATACTGCCGTTCTACTACTCCTACGGTAACTCGGTATTGCACACCCATCTGGCGGTGGGGGCCACTCTGGTGCTGGAAAGCAATCTGCTGTTCCCGCACAAGGTGATGAGCGCCATGGTTCGTGAACGTGCCACCGGCTTCTCCGGCGTCCCCTCTACCTTTGCCATCCTGCTCAGCCGTACCCGGCTGGAGAGGTACGACCTCTCCTCGTTGCGCTACATGACCCAGGCAGGCGGGGCGATGGCACCAGCGCAGATCGAGCGGTTGCGCAGGAAGATTCCCCATGTCCGCTTTTTTGTCATGTACGGCCAGACCGAGGCCACCGCCCGGTTGGCCTGGCTCCCGCCAGAGATGCTGGAGAGCAAGCCCGGCTCCATCGGGATCGCCATTCCCGGTGTCAGGCTGGAGCTGCGCGATGAGTCAGGGAGAGCCGTTCCCACGGGGAAGACCGGGGAGATATGGGCATTCGGGGAGAATATCATGCAAGGGTACTGGCGTGATCCCGAGCTGACTGCCAGAGTATTGCAAGACGGCTGGTTGAAGACTGGTGATCTGGCCCACAGCGACGAAGATGGCTATCTCTATCTGGACGGTCGCAGTGTCGACATAATCAAGAGTGGTGACTATCGCATCAGCCCCAAGGAGATCGAAGAGGTGATCCTGGAGCTGGAGAGCGTGGAAGAGGTGGTGGTAATCGGTGTTCCTGATGAACTGCTGGGGCAGGTGATCAAGGCGGTAATTGTGCCCAGTCC
>JALSRO010000440.1 GCA_026984715.1 Chromatiales bacterium
CCCCTTTGCGGAGACGCTGCACGCCCAGATTCAGAAGCTGCAACCGAGCGGGATCCACGGAAAAACCCCAACTGCGCCGCGCCCGCTCGATGAACCATCCGCTCACCGCTTCTCGTCCACGCACCGCCACCAGCTTGCCGCTGGCGCTGTCACGGCGGGTGGGGTTGACCGTCACCTCGAAGCCATAGCGATCGTGCTCCAGAAAGTCGTCCGGAATGGTCTTGCAGATCAGCTCCCCGTGAGCTGGAGGCGACGGTGGGCGATCGGAGAGCAGCAGGATGCGGCGCCCGCGAAAATCTCCCCCCTTGTCGGCGTAGAGGATCCCGCTGGGGCAGCTGGCCCGCTTCTCCTCCGCACTGCGAACATCCTCGAACAGGCTGTAGACCAGGCGGTGGATAGAGTAGGGATCGGTAATCCCCAGCGCCTTGCACTCGCGGCGGCCCAGATGCAGCATCCCGGCGATCATCTCTCCTCCTCCGCGCCGGTATCCCCAGTTCCGGCACCCCTATAGAAATCCTGCGCCCAGCGTGCCTTGATGGTCTGGCCGTCGCGGTGGAAGCGCTGCAGCTCGTCGAGCAGGCGGGCATGATTCAGGGGGGATCGACCACGGGAGCCGATCAACCGCAGCACGGGTCGCAGAATACGGCACGCCTCCTCCACCGAGTCGCAGGCCAGCAGGCGACGCAACCGCAATCGGGCTGCATCGCTCTGGTTTCCCTCCTCATAGCAGCCGGCCAGTGCCCGGCCGATACCAGCGTTGCCGTCGCGCCGCTCTTCCAGACGGGCGAGCGACGCCGCGATGCAGGCGAAAGGCAGCCGCTCCCATTGTTTCTCCAGGTCCACTCCAAAGGCGGCCAGTATCTCCCAGCTCTGGTACTCTGTGGCCGGATTGTCGGCGCGGCGCAGGCGGGCCGCTTCTCCTCTGTCCTCGCACCGCTTGAGGAGATAGGCGACAAATCCTTCCCCGCGGGTTTGTCGGTGTGTTCGATCATTCATCTGGTTGCTCCCTGGTTCAGATAGTCGGAAAGATTGGGCCGGCTGGTGGCCCACGCCTCGAGCTGGCGCGCAGTCTCATGTGGGCAGAAGTTGTCGAATGTCCCCAGCAGCAACGAGGCGAACCGGCGGCGCAGCTCCTGGCGCTTCCGGACGGACTCCTCGTCCGGCTCGCAGGACTCCAGTAGCTGCTGGAAATAGCGCTCGGCAAGCTGCCAGAACAGATTGCTGCCCATGGCGGCATAGTCACCACCATCCATCTTCTGCTGCTGGTAGAAATTCAGAATTGCGCCGTAGAGCCGTTTGGCGATGCCCTCGAGATGGCTCATCTCCTGGCTCAATATGTGGTACCAGCTCTCTCCCAACACCTCGGTCTCGAGAAAAACCATGGATTCGACAAAATCGTCACTGCCCGAGGCATACTGCTCACCGGCGTTGCTGCTCACCCGCAGGCCACCGGACCAGATGCCGATTACCGTCACCCGGCCCCGGGCCCGACCAAGACCGAGAGAGATCTGTGGACATTCGAAGCTCCCCTTGTCTGACTTCCCCATGAATCCCAGCAGCGCCGTCAGCTGACGCCAAGGCCGTTTCTCCGGATCCACCCAGAGTGTCTTGGGGGTCCTGGCGGAACGATTCACCGCCACCGACGGATCCACGCCTCCATCCTTGTAGGTGGGATAGGCGATACCTTCGGTATAGTGCAAACCATCCTGTTCCAGCAGGCAGAACCGGCTGAGGGGAACCAGCCACCCCATGAGACTTCCCCGCAGCCTGCGAGCGGTCTGACAATCCTCCCCTTCCGGCATCTGCTCCCACGGGGGATGGCCAACCCCCTCGGTATAGAAACGCATCTCTTCGATCTGCGCCCCGCTGAAAAGGTTCAGCCAGAGAGTCTGCTGGATCCTCTCTCCACGCAGGAAGTTGTGCAGGTGACCCATGAATCCGATCGACGGTCCATACCGTCCGGAGCAAGGTCTGCCATTGGGTTTCGTCTTACCGCGATAGCCCGGAGTGAGAACGGTGGTGTTGTCGGTCTTCTTGCCCGCGAGAGCGAACCCCATCAGCATGGCCAGAAGGACCGCCCGCTCCTCGTCCGAAAGCTCTCTTTCCGCCTGGGACTGGGTGAGCACCGTGGTATTGCCGGTGGCAACCTCCGGTAGCACCGCCCCATAACTCAACAGCCGAGTCCCCTTCAGTACCGGAAACTGCAGAAACGGACGTTCACCATAGAGCCAGAAGCGGTCGTACCACTTCTCCAGATAGGCCAGACAGGCATGGCTCATGCCATCCGGACCCATGCTGCTCCACTGCCGATCGTCCTCCGGGGTGGCGGCGGTCTGGGCGATGGCCAGCAGCAGCTTGGTGAGGGCGATCCTCTCCACCGGGTTGCCGCCGAGGGCCCGCAGGTTCGGATTGGCGAAGATCTCCCGCAGGCTTACGCGCCCCGCATCCGCCACCGGGATCCACGGCTCGTCGATCAGGTTGAAACGGTTTTCCTGATTCATGGTCACTCCTTCAGTTGGCATATTTTTCCGCCCGGTAGCCGAACAGTTCGTCATAGCAGATCGCCAGCTCGCCGCTGACCGGCTCTCCAGCTGGCTGCTGCAGCTCGCCATCCGGCCGTACCACGGCAACCCGCAACCGCGCCCAGTCACTCTCGCGTCCGCCCAGATAGAGATAAGGAGCCAGCCAGGAAAGGGATTTTCTCAGCAGCGGATCAGGAGCCTGCTCCGGTGGCACACGAAGCTGCCAACGCTGCAACGCCGCTGCCAGACGCCGCCGGTCGCGGTGGGAGAGCTGTGCGGCTTGTCGCGGCAGCAACAGCTTCTCACCATCCAGCAGGGTCACGCGGGTCTGGCCGCCGTCACCGGTACTGACCGCCCGCAGAAGCAACAGCTCGATGCTGTCGTGATCACTGTAGCGCGTGGCGGCCTCGTCGTCGCCACAGGGGTCACCAATCGAGGAGATCCCGATCCGAGCCAGCCGCCGAAGCTGCTGCCGCCCCTTGCGAAAGCGGTTGCCGTGCTCCAGCTCATGCTGCAACCGGGCCATCTTTTCCGGCTCCTTGCGCTCCTCATAGGTAGCTTCGATCAGCGCCCGGATCTCCTCCGGCAGGATAACCTCCCGCAACTCCTGCCAAACCTCGAGGGTGCGGCACAGAACATAGGGGTAGTAGACGTGAGCGGTAGGGCCAAAGATCTGGTAGGGGTGTTCGACGGCCTCTCTCAGAGAGGGCGCCAGCAGCCACGCCTCCCGCCTGGCACCATCCGGTCGCGGGGTGGAGTGGTGGCGCCAGAGCCTCCCCAGTCGCTGCAGCAGCATGTCGGTAGGGGCGATGCGGCTGACCAGAAAATCGGCATCGATGTCGAGCGACTGCTCCAACACCTGGGTGCCAACCAGGATACGTCCCCTCTGGCGGCGTTTGTCGCGCCCTTGCCTGCCGAACAGACCGACCCAGTGGTCCTCCTTTTGCTGCCGATGCACTGGAGTGAAACGGGAGTGGAGCAGGCCGCATTCGACATCCATGTCGGCTCCCCGTGCGGCCAGGGTGGCATAGCATTCCTGCGCCTCCTTCACGCTGTTTTCGATCCACAGCACCTGTTGGCCCTGATGGGCACGCGACAATGCCTCCTCCATGGCCGGCTCCGAGTCCGGATTCAAACGAATGGAGACGATCCGGTTTTCCGGGCCGGGCACCGGGATCTCCTCGGGCGCTTCGGCATCTAGTGAAGCATGGGTGGTCACCAGGGGATAGTCGTGGCGCGAGACGGGTTGCTGCAGCAGCGCCTCACGCCGCTTTGCGATCAGGGTGGCGCTGAGGATGATCACGGTGCAGCGCAGGCGCCGCAACGCAGCCACCAGCTCGTCCAGCAGCAGTCCGGTATAGGCGTCGTAACTGTGCACCTCGTCGAGGATCACCACCTTGCCGGCCAGACCAAAGGCACGCACGAACCCGTGACGCACGTTCATTACCGCCATCAGCGCCTGATCCACCGTGCCGACGGCAAATGGGGCCAGGATCCCCCGCTTGCGGGCGTCGAACCATTGATGACCGGGCCTCCCCTCCTCCCCCATCTCCAGCCGTTTCAGCCAGGCGTTGCCATGCAGCAGCCGGGGAACACGATGGCTGCTCTCCGGTGAAAGAACTCGATCGAGAAAACTCCCGACCCGCTCGTGGATCTTCTCCGAAGTGAGTTGGGTGGGCAGCGCGAAGTAGAGGCCGGTGGCGTCGTACCGGCTCATGGCGAGATAGGCGGCATACAGAGCCGCCTCGGTCTTGCCCATCCCCATTGGGGCCTCGAGGACATGGACACCGGGACGGCAGGCCCGCTGGTAGAACCGTTGCTGGGCCGGCCAGGGCGAAAAGCCGAAGATGGACTCGAACTCTAGTCCCGGCAGCAGGTCGGGCTTGATAAAGCCGGCACTGTCCACGGCGGTGGCAATGTGCCCGCGCCAGTCGCCTCGCGGCTGATCGAAAGGCGCACCGGACCCGATCCAGTCGGCCACCGTGGTGAGCCCGGCGATCGCCCGGGCCTGATCTTCATCCTCGATATGTGGCCAGTCACAGCCGAGATCGGATTTTAGCTCATCGAGCAGCAGCTCCCTGCTAGCCTGCCATGCAGGTCCTCCAAAAATGTGATCGCCAGCCAGCTTCCCCGCAACTCGTGGGACATAACCGTGGTGCAACCCTGCAATCTGGGGAATGAAACTGCCGCCTTGACTCTGCTCCAGGGTTACCTGACTCACACCCGGATGGCCACCCCAGACGCTCTCTTTCAGAAATGCGCCCCGGTCCAGACCGGGCAGCGGAAAGTTTTGCTCACCGATAGCGCGATAGAGCTTGTACTGGAAGGTCGGACAGACCTTTCCCACATCGTGGACCGCTGCCACCAGCTCGGAACCCTCCGGGAAAAGCACCTGCCGCAGCGCCGGTGGCATGCGTCCGAGAAGCTCTCGGGCCACTTCGCCGACGATGAGGCAGTGTTCTCTCACCGGGTAGCCCGGACCGGCACCCGAAGAGGTTTCCACAGTCTTGGCGAGACAGCGCTCCAGCACCACCGGCTGCGGATCTCGTGACGTCGTCTCTTCTTGTTTTTTTCTGGATCTCAACACGGTGTCACCCCCTGCTCCTGTTGCGCGACAAAACGAACAGCAAACCACCCTACGCAAACCACGCGTAGTGCTCGCCTTCGCAGTGCTGCAACCTAAACTCTTTTTACCGAGGGGGAACTCGTTACTGCCACAAGAAGATGGCACACCGGGAGACAATGGCTCCTAGCTATTTGTATTTAACGGATTACTTATCCTTCTGCTGTTAATCATATCGCTGATTCGATACCCATGGCAAGCACGGCCCTGACCAGCTGCAGAAGGAGCAGCAACTACCCATGAATCAGACGAGAACCAGTGGATCGCGTGTCAAGGCCACCGCAACGATGTAGCCGAATGAGAGGAGCGAGAGAGCCAATGCCACTTTTCTGACAGCCCAGCTTCCCTTGTAGTGAAAGAACACCAGGCCAAACAGGATGTGCGCCAGCAGTCCGCCAACCTTGGCTGTCAGCCAGGGAGCCTGTAGTGGGTATTGATGAATGATGGTGGTAAGCAGAATGGCCGCTGCAAACAACGTCGTATCAACATAGTGAGGTATGCTCCGTGCCCAGGGTGATGCCAGCATCGGCGAGCTCTGGAAGGTCCACATGGTCCGCAGCAGAAACAGTGTTATCGAGCTCACCACGCAGCTGACATGGAGTATTTTGATATAGAGATAGTACTCAGCCATTGAACCCCGCTACCCGGTACGGAAAAATCCTCTATACTCGTTTGCCAACCCGTCTGGGAGTACCCCGGAGTCAGGTTGTAATCATACCACTCGCAGCACGAATGTCAGGAAGGGAGTGATGGTGGCGAGGTAGCACTCCGGCGACGGACTGGGAGAAGGCGCCCGATGGTCGCGGCGAATCGACAGAGCCGATGTCTGACAACGACAGCCCATAGCGCATAAAGGAATACATGAGGATTCGAGCAGGGGCGGCCGACGCCGCCATCGCGGGAAAAGTATATTCTTGGAGACCCTCTTCAAGCGGTACTGGAAGCATCGCTGCCCAGTGAAGGAAATCCTTCGTCCTGGGGTTACAAAAAGCAAAGGCGCACCTTGGTGCGCCTTTACGATTTGTGCCAATGGGCAGGAAGCGATTCTCAGTGTTCGTGACCGCCCATTGCTTCCTTGGCCTTGTCGGCCATGCCGCAGGGGTTTGCCATCTTCTTGGCAGCACAGGGATTCACCATCTCCTTGCCCTTCTCCATGGCATCGGATGCCATGCCCTTGGCACCCTCCACTGCCTTGTCGGTAGCCTCTTTGGCCCCCTCGACCACTTTTCCGGTGGTTTCCTTGGCCCCTTCAACCACCTTGTGGGCCATGTCGCTGGCCGCACTCTTGGCACCTTCCACTACGTTGGATGCGGCCTCCTTGGCCCCTTCGGCCGCCTTGTGGGCCGCATCGGCGGCGGCTTCCTTGGCGGTATCGACGGCATGGCTGGTCGCTTCCTTGGCTGCACCCGCAGCATGTTTGGCCGTCTCCGATGCCTTTTCACAGGCGCTCATTCCAACAGAGAACCCGAGAACGAGCGCAATAACCAAATACTTCCGTGCCATTTTTCTCTACTCCTATGCTAGTTTAGAAAATCATAAAAAAGACTGGTTCCGGTCTCCACGCCCGTGACTCCAGGGTGGCGGCACCCTTCAAAACCGGCCACACATGGTATTGAAAAATCAGATCTATTTCAATGGGAACCCGCTGCAACCTTGTGGAGATTGTACCACAGGGGTGCCGTAACATGGCGTCGGAGCCGTTGTTTCACCGCAACAGCAGGAACAGTGCACCGTTCCCGCGCTGGATGTTGAGCAGCAGGGACTCCCGCTTGCCGACTGCCCGCCGGAGCTGTTTCAGGTTGCTGACCGGGTGACGGTTGGCGGAGAGGATCACGTCACCACGGCGTAGCCCGGCGCGCCAGGCGCGGCTCCCCGGTGCGACTTCCACCACGACCACTCCCTGTACCCGCCCGTAGAGGGGTGAGTTTTCTCCGATGTTACCGAGTACTGATCCGGCCAGATAGGGGTGTATTCTCTCCCCTTTCTGCTGGGCACGCTGCGGCTCACCGATCACGGCATGGATGAGTCGCGGCTTGCCGTCCCGCACTATCTTCAGTTCGACACGGCTTCCCACCCGCATCAGGCCGATCATGTTGCGCACATCGGCGCTGTCGTCGACCTTCTTGCCGTTTACCGAGACGATGATGTCTCCGGCCCGTAGTCCGGCATGTTCCGCTGCAGAGC
>JALSRO010000441.1 GCA_026984715.1 Chromatiales bacterium
GGGCGGGAAGGTGCAGATCAAGGAGGTTCTCAAGGAGGGGCAGGAGTTGATCGTTCAGGTCGACAAGGAGGAGCGGGGCAACAAGGGTGCCGCGCTGACCACCTTCATCAGCCTGGCCGGTCGCTATCTCGTCCTGATGCCCAACAACCCCCGTGCCGGAGGTGTTTCCCGGCGTATCGAGGGGGAGATGCGCAGCGAGATCCGGCAGGTGCTCAGTGAGCTGATCGTACCGGACGATATGGGGCTGATTGTTCGTACGGCGGGGGTAGGAAAGAGTGTCGAAGAGCTGCAGTGGGATCTCGATTATCTGGTCAATCTGTGGCGTTCCATCGAGAAAGCGGGCGCGGAGCGGGCAGCACCGTTCCTGATCTACCAGGAGAGCAACGTTATCATCCGCGCCATTCGGGACTACATGCGCCCGGATATCAACGAGATTCTGATCGATGAGCCCAATGTCTACCAGCAGGCGCGGGAGTTCATGCAGCAGGTGATGCCGCACAACCTGCAAAGGGTGAAGCTGTATGAGGATTCGGTGCCGCTGTTCAGCCGTTACCGGGTGGAGAGTCAGATCGAGTCTGCATTCCAGCGAAGCGTCCGTCTCCCATCGGGGGGCTCCATCGTGATCGACCATACCGAGGCGCTGGTTTCCATCGATATCAACTCTGCGCGAGCCACCAAAGGTGGAGATATCGAGGAAACGGCTCTCAATACAAATCTGGAAGCGGCGGAAGAGATTGCCCGCCAACTACGCTTGCGTGACCTGGGTGGCTTGATTGTCATCGACTTTATCGATATGAGTTCGAGCCGCAATCAACGCGAAGTGGAGGGGCGCCTCAAGGAGTCGCTCAAGATGGATCGGGCACGGGTTCAAGTAGGACGTATCTCCCGTTTTGGCCTGCTGGAGATGTCCCGTCAGCGGCTGCGTCCTTCGCTGGGAGAGTCCAGCCAGGTGGTTTGTCCGCAGTGCGATGGGCAGGGGACGATCCGCAGTGTCGAATCGCTGTCGCTCTCCATCCTGCGTATCCTCGAAGAGGAGGCGATGAAGGACAAGACTGCGCGGGTGGTCGCCCAGCTCCCGGTTTCCGTGGCAACCTTCCTTCTCAATGAGAAACGGCCGATTATCAGTGCCATCGAGTCACGTCTCGGGGTTGCGGTGACCCTTGTTCCAAATGAGCAGCTTCTGGTTCCACACTACGAGGTGACACGCCTGCGCCTCGAAGAGTCACGCCAGGCAGGAGCGGGCAAGCCCAGCTATCGGATGGCAGACAAGCCCGACAGCAAGACCCAGCTCTCTGAAACCCTGACATCATACCGTCCACCCCCCCCGGCAGAGCAACCCGCAGTTCGGGCAGTGGTGCCTCCTGCTCCCCGGCAGCAACAACCGAAGGGCGTACCGGCAAAGGGGGGGGGTAGCGAAAAGCCTGGCCCCATCAAACGCCTGTTTTCGCTGCTGACGGGGGTGATTTCCGAAGAGAGCGCTACACACACCAGGGAGGAGAGCGAGCCGCCGTCCACCCGTGAAACAACTCCGTCCCGTAGCCGAAAGCAGTCCAGGAGTCGTTCGGGTACCTCCCGTGGGCGGCGGAACTCCTCTACCAATGGAAACGGGCGCAAGGCTGCAGAGAAGAAGAAACAGGGGAGCGGCTCCTCCCGCTCCGCGGACAGTGGTGGCAAGGGGACCGGCGACAAGGAGGCAGAGCAGAAGGCAACGCGACCGGCTGGCAGCCGGAGTGGCCGCAGAGGGGGCAGGCGGCGGCGTGCATCCGGCCAGGAACAGCGTCCGGAGAGAGCCGCCACCGGGAATGGGCAGCAGTCAGAGGTTACGAAGGATGCTACCGCGGTGCAGGAGCCGCAGCCACCAGTGCGCTCTGCAGCTGCGGGAGAAGCGAAAACCGCTGGGGGAGGGCGTCCTGTACCGGCTTCGAGGCAGGGAGGGAAACGCCAGGAGTCCCGGCAGGCCGCAGCCGGGAAGGATGCGGGAACCACTGCAGCCAAGGGGGAGCAGAAAGAACCTTCCGTTCAGGGGGCCGATAGCGCCGTGGCTGCTCCACAAGAGTTGACCACATCTGCAGGAAAGAGCGGTTCCCAGGGCAGTGAGAAGGTGAAGGCACAGAAGAAGGGGGATGGAGGTACGGTACCGGATGGTAGAGTGGCGCCGGAGCAGGGTGAAGAGAAGGGTGCCTCGTTGGGCGAGAGCGTCAGGAGCGGATCGACGAGGCGGCGCGCCAGAAAGAGGACGGAGGAGAAGCCCTCTGTATCCACTTCCCCGGAGGCTGCTGTAAGCGAAGTGGCGAAGGCGCCGCCGGTGTCTGAAAAGCATCGGGGTGGTGCTACCCCTGTTGCCGGGAAAGCAAGGGGGGAAGAGGGTGCTGGCAAGGTTGTCGAACCCGGAGCCGCTACCGCGCAAAAACCGACCCGGCCGGGCAAAACGGTTGTCAGCTCCGGGGCGGAGTCCAAAGCTGAAAAAGCTCCCCGGCAGCAGAAGATCGAGTAGCAGCCGGCCGTTCCGCAGGATTGATGTTAACCAGGCAACAATATATATCGTATTCAGCCGCGGCCTGTCGTTGAATATCATAGGGTTAGGGGCTTCAAGGCAGGCACCGGACCTGCGTTCCAGTGCGATGGACAGGATCTCCGAGTGTCGCGAGTGCATGGATGCACTGGAGCGACCCCGACGAGGGAACGACACTTGCCTGTGCACTGCACCTTGTTCCGGCGCCTGCCTGAAGCCCTGAATGCGACACCTATTGTTGCCGGGTTAATAGTCGTTACGTTGCCCCTGCGCCCGTCGGGGCTCTGTCGAGTCTGGCCGGTTCCCGGCCGGGATTCGCGAGCCCTGTATGGAAACGGAGGGAGTAACCAGGGCCGGTGAAGGGGCTCCTTGACCCGGTGACGATCCGAATTGGGGAGGAGGAAGGAGCCGGCGGGAAGTGCGCCGGGTCAGTTGAATTTGACTTCGGGTGTCTTCTGTACCGATTCCGGCTGGGTAAAGTTCTCCCTGACTTTGGAGTCGGAGTAGAGGAGGGCTGCCCACCAGCGGCCCGGGATGGTACGCAGTTCGGTGTTATATTTCCGGACTGCCTGGATGTAGTCCCGTCGTGCCACGGCGATACGGTTTTCAGTACCCTCCAGTTGTGACTGCAGCGCCAGAAAATTGCGATCCGACTTCAGTTCGGGATAGCGCTCGACTATCACCATCAGACGAGCCAGGGCGCTGGAGAGAGCGTCCTGATTCTGCTGGAACTGCTGGAATGCCCGCGGATTGCTGAGAACATCCTCGGGAAGTTGCATCCCGGTAGCCTTGGCGCGCGCTTCGATCACCTGGGTCAGCACCTCCTTCTCCTGAGTAGCAAACCCCTTGACGGTCTCTACCAGATTGGGGATCAGATCGGCGCGGCGCTTGTACTGGTTCTGTACCTGGCTCCACGCGGCGTTCACCTCTTCGTCATAGGTGGGAATGTTGTTGATCCCGCAGCCGCTCAACATACCCAGAAGTAACAGGGCGGAGAGCCAGCCGATGGTGGTGGAGGCCGTTTTCGGAGGCAGCATGGAGGTTGTTCTCCTTGTCATCTGACGAACCATATTCATCCCTGGACAAATTATACACCTATCGCACCGGTGTGCCATCCGGCGCTGGATGGCGTGGCGTAGCGCGGATACCTCTCCCCGCCCTACTTCGGCTCCCGTGCAGCGAACGAGTTGCGCCAGTAGTGATCCTCGTTGTCGAAGATACGCTGACAGTCGTCGGGCCCCCAGGTCCCCGCGGGGTATGTGTGGATGAAGTCCCGCTCGGTGGACCAGGACTGGATGATGGGATCCACCACCTTCCAGGCGGCGCTGATCTCGTCATAGCGGAGGAACAGGGATTGATCGCCCTCCATCACGTCCAGTAACAGCGCCTCATAGGCGTCTATCTGATAGGCGCTCAGGCCGCAGTAGCTGGCATCCAGTTGGGTGGTGTGGGAGCGGATCTCCAGGCCAGGCTCCTTCACCTGCATCTCGATGCGCAGACATTCGTGGGGCTGGATACTGAGCAGGATCCAGTTGGGTTCGAGTTTTTCGATACTGGTCTTGCGGAACAGTTGTTGCGGCGGGTTCTTGAAGCGGATTGCGATGACCGAGCTGTTCTGTGCCATCCGTTTACCCGTGCGCAGATAGAACGGAACGCCGCGCCAGCGCCAGTTGTCGATGTAGAGCTTCAGTGAGGCGTAGGTTTCGGTGGTGCTGTCGGGAGCCACGCCCTCCTCGTCCAAGTAGCCCGGAACCTCTTTTCCGTCCACACTGCCGCGGCGATACTGGGCACGGTAGGCGTGCGCATTCACGGCATTACGGGGGATGGAGCGAATGGACTTCAGTGCCTTCACTTTCTCATCCCGAAGGGATTCGGCATCGAGATAGGCAGGGGGTTCCATGGCAACCAGTGCCAGCATCTGCAACAGATGGCTCTGCACCATGTCCCGCAGCGCCCCGGCGCCGTCGTAATAGTGCGCCCGGCCGGCGATACCCAGCCGCTCGGAGTGGGTGATCTGTACGTGATCGATGTAGTTCCGGTTCCAGAGCGGTTCGAGCATCAGATTGGCAAAGCGGAATACCAGCACATTCTGTACCATCGCTTTGCCGAGATAGTGGTCGATGCGGTAGATCTGCTGCTCGGAGAAGTGGCGGTGGAGACAGCTGTCCAGGATCTGGGCGCTCTCCAGGTCGTAGCCGAACGGCTTTTCGACCACCAGCCGCCGCCAACCTCCCTCCTCATGATTGAGGCCGGCAGCAGCCAGGTTGCGCGCCGTGGCCTTGTATTCTGCAGGGCTGATGGCCATGTAGAAAGCGATGTTCTTGGGGAGTTCCGGATTCTCTTCGATAGTTTTGCGCAGCGTCCGAAAGGAGTCTGCATCAGAGAGATCTCCCTTGCAGAAATGGAGCCGCTTGCTCAGACGGGAGATTACCTCCTGATCGAGGTCGCCCCGGACGCGGGATTCGAGCATCTGCTCCACCTCCCTGCACCACTGCTCCCGGCTCCAGTCGCGGCGTCCGAACCCCATGATGGCCATCCCTTCCGGGAGGCGGTCGGCCTGTTCCAGGTGATAGAGTGCCGGCAGCAGCTTGACCCGGGAGAGGTTGCCGGTGGCACCAAAGATCACGAAGGTACATGAATCGGTCATGGTCACTCATCCCTGGTTTCAACGAAGTGGCCGCCAAAGGCGTTGCGCATCATGGCGAGCACGCGGTTACCGTAGCCATATCTGTCCTGGCTGGCAAAACGCATCTGAAGGGCCAGAGAGAGTACCGGAGCAGCGACGCCCTGGTCGACCGATTCGGTAACCGTCCAGCGGCCCTCCCCCGAGTCTGCCACATAGGGTTCGATCGACTCCAGATCCTGATCTTTCTGCATGAAATCCGCGGTGAGATCCAGCAGCCAGCTGCGTACCACGGAGCCGTGTCGCCACAGTTCGGTGATCTGCGCCATATCGAGGGAGAACTCCTCCTTGCCGCGCAGCAGGGCAAAACCCTCGGCATAGGCCTGCATCATTCCATACTCGATACCATTGTGGATCATCTTGGTGAAGTGGCCGGCGCCGACTGGTCCCACATGTGCCCACCCACGATCGGGTGCCGGTGCCAGTGTCTTCAGGAGGGGTGCCACGGCATCGACATGCTCTTTTTCTCCCCCCACCATCAGGCAGTACCCCTCTTTCAGCCCCCATACGCCCCCGGAGGTGCCGGAGTCGACGTAGCCGATACCTTGTTTAGCGAGAATCTCGCCGCGACGCTGGGTGTCATGGTAGTTCGAGTTGCCTCCTTCTACTATGATGTCCCCCCGCTCCAGCACGGGGATCAACTCCTGGATGGTTGTTTCGGTCGGTGCACCGCTGGGAAGCATCAGCCAGACGATACGGGGAGAGGGGAGTTGTCTCACCGCATCTTCCAGGCTGTCGGCCGGGAGCATCCCTTCCTCTGTCACCAGCTGATCGATGATGTCCCGAGAACGGTTGAAACCAACGACTTCGATGCCGCCCCGGCGAAGGCGACGTGCCATATTGGCTCCCATTTTGCCCAGACCGACTAGTGCAATTTTCATCTTTTCATAACTCCTTAATTTGGTAATATATCCTCTGATCCGCTAGCAGAAGGATCTGAATGGCAGATCTATTTTTCGGCCATGCGGGTAAAATATTTAGGGTATCTCCAGCAATGCCTGGTTTCCGAGTTCTTTCTCCCCCATTCCGGAAGTATGAACTCTTCTGCTGCTGACTGTACTAACTGTACTAAAGGATAGTAGCTGCCCGACGATATAGCGATAGTTTTAAATTCTAAAATATGGAGTTGTCATCGAGATGAAAATGCCAGAGGTTCGCAGAATCGCCAAAGGGTGGGGCGTCAAAACTTACCGGCTGAACAAGGGGGAAATTATCCGGAAAATCCAGTGCGCCGAGGGTAATTTCCCCTGTTTTGGTTCTGCCGTTGCCGGGGTTTGTGATCAGAAGGGTTGTCTGTGGCGTGAGGAGTGTCTCGCTGTTTCAGTAAAACACTGAACCGGGGCCGTTCGTCATAGTATCCGCCGATACAGCTCAAGGTAGCTTTCGGCGCTGCGCTTCCAGGAGAAATCCTGCTCCATTCCATTCTGCTGGATGGGGTGCCAGTATTCTCTTTGTTGTCCGTAGAGCAGGGTGGCTCGTTTGATAGCCTCCAGCAGAGCTGCGCTGTCGGGGCGGTCGAAAACTATTCCGGTTGCGGTGCCATCCGCCAGGGTGGCTGGTGTGGTATCCACTACGGTGTCTGCCAGCCCACCCACGCGGTGAACGATGGGGGGGGTGCCGTAGCGCAGGCTGTACATCTGGTTCAGGCCGCAGGGCTCAAAACGTGATGGCATCAGAAACATGTCGGCACCGGCTTCGATGCGGTGTGACATCTCTTCGTCGAATCCGATGTGTACGGCAATCTTCTCGGGAAAACGTTGCGCCACTGTTTGCAGCGTGTGCTCGTAGTGGCTTTCGCCGCTGCCGAGAAAAACCACCTGTGCCGGAAGGGTGGTTATCTCGGGCAGAATGGTCAGAAGCAGATCGATTCCCTTCTGGTCCACCAGTCGTCCAACAAACCCCAGCAGGGGTGTGTGAGGTTCCGGGGCGAGGCCGAACTCCTGCTGCAGTGCACGTTTGTTCTCCTGTTTCCCCTCCAAACCGTTTTTGTCGTATTGCCGGGCGATGGCGGGGTCGTGCGCCGGGTTCCAGCTGCTGTCGATGCCGTTGAGAATTCCGCTCAGGCTCTCCCGACGATGGCGTAATACCCCATCCAGACCGCAGCCGAACTCCGGAGTCTGGATCTCCTTTGC
>JALSRO010000442.1 GCA_026984715.1 Chromatiales bacterium
TAGAAACGAGCATAGAGCAGGTGAAGGATGGCGTGCTCGATCCCGCCTATATACTGGTCCACCGGCAGCCAGTACCCGGCCCGTTCATCCAGCATCGCCTGGTCGTTGTCCGGACAGCAGTAGCGGGCATAGTACCAGGATGACTCCATAAAGGTGTCGAAGGTGTCGGTCTCCCGGCAGGCGTCGCCACCACAACGGGGGCAGCGGGTCCGATAGAACTCCGGCAGCTTTTCCAGTGGCGAACCGATACCATCCAGCTGAACCTGCTCCGGCAGCACCACCGGTAATTGCTCCTCCGGCACCGGCACGGCGCCACACTCGGGGCAGTTGATGATGGGGATTGGCGCTCCCCAATAGCGCTGGCGCGATACTCCCCAGTCCCGCAGCCGGTAGTGTACCCGTTTGCGCCCCTTGCCCTGTGCAGAGAGATGGGTAGCAATGGCGTCGAAGGCCTCGGAGGAGCTCATGCCGCTGAACTCACCGGAATCCACCAGCACCCCTTTCGCAGTAAAGGCGCGGCGGGAGATGTCCACCTCCTCTTTCCCCGTGGATGTGACCACCTGTTTGATCGGCAACCCATAGTTGCGGGCAAACTCCCAGTCACGCTGATCGTGGGCGGGAACAGCCATCACCGCCCCCTCGCCATACCCCATCAGAACGAAGTTAGCGACGTAGATAGGGATCTTGCCACCAGTGATGGGATGGATGGCCCAGAAGCCGGTATCCATACCCTTCTTTTCCATGGTTTCGATGGCCGCCTCGGCGGTCTTCTGCCGTTTGCACTCGTCGAGGAACGCCAGCATGGCAGGGTTGTCGGTCGCACTGGCGAGTGCCAGCGGGTGCTCCGCGGCCACCGCCAGATAGGTCACCCCCATCAAGGTATCCGGACGGGTGGTAAACACCTTCAACGGCTCTGCGTAACCCTCCACCTGGAACTGCACCTCCACCCCTTCCGAGCGACCAATCCAGTTGCGCTGCATGGTGCGCACCTGCTCCGGCCACTGATCCAGGCGGTCCAGATCGGCCAGAAGCTCCTCGGCGTAAACGGTGATCCTCATGAACCACTGGGCGATTTCGCGACGCTCCACCTCGTGGTCACAACGCCAGCAGCGCCCCTCTATGACCTGTTCATTGGCCAGCACCGTCTGATCATTGGGACACCAGTTGACCGGAGCGGTCTTGCGGTAAACCAGCCCCTTTTCATAGAGCCGGATGAAAAGCCACTGCTCCCACCGGTAGTACCGGGGGTCGCAAGTGGCCAGCTCGCGCGACCAGTCGAAACCGAATCCCAGCCGTTTGAGCTGGTCCCGCATATAGCTGATATTCTCGGCAGTCCACTGCGCCGGGGGTACGCCGTGCTTGATGGCGGCATTCTCTGCCGGCAGACCGAACGCATCCCAGCCCATCGGCTGCAGCACATTTTTCCCCCGCATACGCTGATAGCGGCTGATCACATCTCCGATGGTATAGTTCCGCACATGCCCCATGTGCAGACGGCCGCTGGGGTAGGGGAACATGGAGAGGCAGTAGAACTTTT
>JALSRO010000443.1 GCA_026984715.1 Chromatiales bacterium
AGTAGCGGGAGCTCCTTCAGTTTCCCCAGCGCCTCCAGGGCGCCGTCCAGATTCTGATAGCTGGTTTCGGTGCCCATGTTGAGATTGCTCAACACATAGTGCTGGGCCAGGGCAAAATAGCGCAACCGGTAGCGCTGTTTGATGACCGCCACCGTTTCGTCCCACCAGGGCCAGTCGCGTTTCTGGAGCAACTCGATACGCAGCTCGATGGTCAGTGGCACTCCGTTGTGAAGGGCATCCAGTACCGGCCCGGTCAGACGGTAGTGGATATCGGCGTTGACCAGATAGACCTTGTTGTCCAAATAGATATGGGCACTGCGGATGGTGAAGGGGGCATTCTCCGCCCGGACCGGATCCGGAAACAACAGCAGGCAGCCGATGAGCAGCAAGACCATGATGCCCGGATTCCAGCAAACCCTCTGCTTGCCTGCCATCACTTCTCCATCGTCATATTCAACACCTGCCAGCAAGGAAACAGCGGAGATGTCATCGAGATTCATTTTGTTCCACGCTGGAGTCATTCGCTCCGGAACGACAAACAGAGCCGGGGGCTAATCCGATTTTTGCAAAGACGCATAGTAGAAACCGTCCATCTGGTTTTCACCGGGCAGAATCTGTCTCCCTGCAGAGTTCGCCCTTCCCCACGAACCATCGATGGGAAGCTCCCTGGCATCTGGATGTTTATCAAGAAAATCTGCAACTTGCTGCGCATTTTCCCGTTTCAGAACAGAGCAGGTCGCATATAACAGCTTACCCCCTGGCTTCAATAATGACCACATAAAATGCAACAAATGTTGCTGTAGCGCCACTAGATTGGCGAGATCTTTGGTTCTACGCAACACTTTGATATCGGGGTGGCGACGGATCACACCGGTTGCCGAGCATGGGGCATCGAGCAAGATACGATCGAACAGTTTTCCGTCCCACCACTGCTCCGGAGAGGCGGCGTCACCGACCTGCAGGCGGGCACACAGACCCAGGCGCTTCAGATTCTGTTCCAGCCGCTGCAGCCGATGGGGATCGATATCGACTGCCACCAGCTCGGCGAGATCGGGTTGCAACTCCAGCAGGTGGGCAGTTTTCCCACCTGGAGCAGCACAGGCGTCCAGCACCCGGTTTCCAGGGCGCACGTCGAGCAGCGCAGCCGCCAGTTGCGCCGCCCCGTCCTGCACCGAAACATCTCCGGAATCGAATCCCGGCAGCTCCGTCACATCGACCGCATGCTCCAGGATGATCCCTTCGGGGCACCACTTCAGCTCGGATGCGCTCATGCCTTCGGCAGAGAGCCGCTCCCGGTACGCCGCACGGTCGCCATGGCGCCTGTTGACCCGCAACGCCATCGGCGGCTGCTGATTGTTTGCCCGGACGATCGCTGGCCAGTCTTGGGGCCAGTCCGCCTGTAATATGTCGAACAACCAGCGGGGGTGGGCTGCGGCCACCGACGGTTCCCTATCGACCCGCTCCAGGGTCTGCTCGCGATTGCGCAGAAAGCTCCGCAGTACCGCGTTGATGAGGCGTTCCGCCCACGGCTTGCCCACTGTCCGTGCCAGGGAAACAGTTTCCGATACTGCGGCGTGATCCGGCGTACGCAGATAGATCAGCTGATAGAGGCCGAGAAGCAGCGCAACCCGAACATCCACATTTCTACCCTTGAGTGGGCGCTGGAGATGGTGATCGATGCAGGCATCGAGTCGCGGAAGAAACCGCAAGGTACCGTAACAGAGCTGCTGGACATAGGCACGATCCCGGGGGGAGGATACCCGCTCCAGAACCTCCGGCAGTAGCGTGCCGAGGGAGCGCCCTTTTCCCAGCACCCCCACCATCACCCGCAGAGCGGCAACGCGGGGTTTCATCGCCCCAGTACGGTACCGGGACGGCGCAGCTCGGGATGTCCGTTGAGGAACGCTCCTGCGTCGAGCGGTTTGCCACCGGCGCTCTGTAGACGGAGCAGGCGCAGAACCCCTTCTCCTGTGGCAACGTCAATCCCATCCCTGCTGGCCTGCAGTATCGTCCCCGGCGCCTCTCCTGAACTGCCGGGGAGAGTCTGTGCCTGCCAGACCCGCAGGTTCTCTCCCCGTAACGAGGTACGGGCCACCGGCCAGGGGTTGAAGGCGCGGACCCGCCGCTCCAGCTCCGCAGCCGGGGCATTCCACTGCAGCAGGGCCTCATGCTTCTCCAGCTTGGCTGCGTAGGTCGCCTTATCTTCGTCCTGCGGAAGCGCACTGCATGAACCATCCACAATCAACCCCAGAACATCGAGCAGGGCCTGGGCCCCCAGAGTGGCAAGGCGATCATGCAGGATGCCAGCGGTGTCATCCGGATATATGGGGGTGCTCAGCTGATGCAGCACCGGTCCCGTATCCAGCCCCTCATCCATCTGCATGATGGAGACGCCCGTTTCCCGATCTCCCGCGAGGATGGCGCGCTGGATGGGAGCCGCTCCACGCCAGCGGGGCAGCAACGAGGCGTGGATGTTGATACATCCGAGACGTGGAGCATGCAGCACAGCACCGGGGAGTAGAAGACCGTAGGCCACCACCACCATCAGATCCGCCTGGAGAGCACGCAGCTGTTGTTGCTGCTCCGCACCCTTCAGGCTGACCGGCTGGATGACCGGAAGGCCGTGCTCCAGCGCAGCCCGCTTGACCGGACTGGCCTGCAGCCTGCGTCCGCGCCCTGCCGGGCGATCAGGCTGAGTATAGACGGCGCAGATCTCATGCTTCCCGGTCTCCAGCAGAGCCTCCAGCGCCACGACGGCGAACTCCGGAGTCCCTGCAAATATGATCTTCAGGTGATCATTCATGATAGAAATTCCCGTTCCCTGAGGGGAATGAACCGAGTGGCTGAGCAAGACGACTTGCTGTCACCGTCCCCGCCCATCACCACGATGTGGCACCTCCTCCCACACCACCGCCGGAAAGGTGAGAGGGGATGCCCGCTCAGAGAGTGTGGCGCATGCCCGCAGACTCAAACCGCGCGGCGCTGCCGCTTCTCCATCTTCTTGCGGATACGCTGCCGTTTGATCTGTGAAAGATAGTCGACAAACAACTTGCCCTCGAGATGATCCATCTCATGCTGGATACAGACAGCCAGCATCCCTTCTGCATCCAGTTCAAAACGAGTGCCATGGCGGTCCAGGGCGGCGACCCGAATCTGCGCCGCGCGCTCAACCGGCTCGTAGATGCCGGGAACAGAGAGACACCCCTCCTCGCTCTGCTCCTGACCGGAAGCAGAGAGAATCTCCGGATTGATCAGCACCAGCGGTTGATCCTTCTGCTCAGAGACATCCACCACCAGCAGACGCAGATGAACATTCACCTGCGTGGCCGCCAGACCGACACCCGGCGCATCATACATGGTTGCGAACATATCATCGATCAGGGGGCGAATCGTCTCGTCCACCGTCTCGACCGGCTTGGCCACGGTTCGCAGACGTGGATCAGGGTAGCGAAGGATGGGTAGCAGGGCCATTGATTGAAACTTTGTCGTTGCAGTTAAGAATTATGATACTCGAACCGATATAGATTGTAACTCAACGAACCTGAAGGGATTACACAGAGTGTCTATATTCAAGCACGCAGCATCAAGATATACAACGCTGCTCCTGCTGCTGCATCTCTGCGCGGGGAGCTCGGCCATCGCCCGGGAGATCGCCCTGAACCCGGATCACCCCGACCGTTATGTCGTGGTCAAGGGGGATACCCTGTGGGATATTTCGGCCCGCTTCCTGCGGGACCCATGGCTCTGGCCGGAGGTATGGCAGGCCAATCCGCAGATCGCCAACCCACACCTCATCTATCCAGGCGACACGATTGCACTGGAGATACGTGACGGCAAGCCGCTCCTCAGACTCCAGCGGGGCCGGAAGACCGTCAAGCTCTCTCCGAGGATGCGTCCCCAACCACTGGAGCAGGCCGTTACCACCATAGATCCCGAGGCCATCCGCCACTTCCTCAACCGGGCCAGAGTAGCGACCAGCCAGGAACTGGAGAGCGCCCCCTACGTCCTGGGCGGGGTGGCCAAGCGGCTGCTCGCGGGCGGAATGGGAGAGCGCATCTATGCCCGCGGAATCAAGCCTGGCGAACCAAGCCGCTACGGGGTATATCGGGTTGGCGATACCTACCATGATCCCGACAACCCCGAAGAGGTTCTGGGCCGGGAGGTGATCCGGATTGCCGACGCGGTTCTGGATCGCGGCGGAGATCCCGCCACCCTGCGGGTAACGGGGCTCAGCCGGGAGATTCGCGCAGGGGATCGCCTGCTGCCGCTGGCCGACGATATGCATCTCGATCAGTACTATATCCCCCATGCTCCGCGCCCCGGGACGAAAGGCCGTATAATAGCGGTATTCGGTGGCGTATCCATGGTGGGCCAGTATCAGGGTGTGGTGCTGAACCTGGGAGAGAAACAGGGGATTGAAACCGGCCATGTACTGGCCGTCTATCAGGCGAACGGCAAGATGAAAGATCCAATCACCGGTGAAAAGGTATCCCTTCCGGACGAACGTGCCGGAGTGCTGCTGGTATTCCGCACCTTCGATCGCATCAGCTACGGTCTGTTGATGAAATCCACCCGGCCTGTTCATGTACTGGACGTAGTGCAGACCCCGTGACCGCAGCAGCGGTGGAACAGGAACTATTCTACTGGCTTGCGCTGTGGCGCGCCCCCGAGATCGGCTCCCGCCGCTTCACCGGACTGCTGGAACGATTCGGCACCCCGCGCGCAGTATTCGATGCCAGCAGTGAAGAGCTGCGTAGTGCCAGGGTTACCCACACCACTACCCTGGAGTATCTGCGCTCTCCCGACGAGACAGGGGTAGCGCAGGATCTGGAGTGGCTCGAGCAGCCGGACAACCACCTGCTGACCATCGAGTCACCCCACTACCCAGCCCTGCTGAAACAGATCCCCGATCCGCCACCGCTTCTGTTCATCCGCGGAGAACCTGCCCTCCTCAGCCATCCTCAGCTGGCAATAGTCGGCAGCCGCAACCCGACCCCCACTGGCAGCTCCACGGCTTTCGAATTCGCACACCATCTTTCCGAATGCGGGCTGGTGACAACCAGCGGTCTGGCCCTGGGAATCGACGCAGCCGCCCATCGGGGAGCCCTAGCCGGCAGCGGCCTCACCATTGCGGTCGTTGGTACCGGGCTGGACCGTGTCTATCCTGCCCGACACCGCAGACTGGCCCACGAAATCGCCGCGAAGGGTGCGCTGGTAACCGAATTTCCCATCGGCACCGGCCCGGCGCGCGCCAACTTTCCACGCCGCAACCGCATCCTCAGCGCACTCTGCCTGGGAACCCTGGTGGTGGAAGCAGCCACCCACAGCGGCTCGCTGATCACGGCCCGTCTGGCATCCGAGCAGGGCCGGGAGGTGTTCGCCATTCCCGGCTCCATTCACAACCCCCTGGCGCGCGGCTGTCACCGACTGATCCGTCAGGGGGCAAAGCTGGTCGAAACAACAGCCGACATCCTGGAAGAGCTGGGCAACATGGTATCGCTGGATGGACATGCATCCCCCCGGGAACATCCGGCCCATGAGCCAGTCGAACTGGACAGCGACTACTCCCTCCTGCTCGAAAGCATGGGCTACGATCCGGTAAGTGTCGATACAATAGTTGAACAGAGTGGATTGACGACAGAGGAAGTTTCCTCCATGCTGTTGGTATTGGAATTGCAAGACCGTGTAGCATCAATGCCGGGTGGCTTGTACTGTCGGGTCGAAAAGAGGATATGACAATGAAAGAGTCCGTACTCGATGTGCTGATGTATCTGTTTGAGAACTACATCTATGAAGAGGTGGAGATCGAGCCCGATGAGGATACACTGCGTACCGAGCTCAGCGCTGCCGGATTTCAGAACGGGGAGATCGACAAAGCGCTGGGCTGGCTGGAGGGGCTGGCGAATATCCAGGACAACCTCAGCGAAGCGCCCGTCTGCAGCCACTCCATCCGTCTCTATACCGATGAAGAGTGTGAAAAGCTGGACCGGGAGGCCCGCGGCTTCCTGCTATTTCTCGAGCGGGTGGCGGTGCTGGACCAGGTGAGCCGTGAGATGGTGATAGACCGGGTCATGGCACTGGAGGCTTCCAACATCGATCTGGATCAGCTCAAATGGGTGGTGCTGATGGTGCTGTTCAACCTGCCGGGCCAGGAGGCCGCCTTTGCATGGATGGAAGATATGGTATTTAATGAAATGCCAGTCGACCTGCATTGAACCGCTGTCGATCTTTCGAATCGGCGCCTGTACACAGGGTTTCCCGGAGAGGCAACCCGGTTCGGCAGTAGCATGACGGGTATCGACGAACACCGAGCTGTTCAGGTCGGTCCGGAACCAGGTAACTGAATTAATTGCCCGCTCCAGCGGGCTTTTTTGAACTATGGCCAAAAATCTCGTTATCGTAGAGTCGCCTGCCAAGGCGAAGACCATCAAGAAATATCTGGGCAAGGATTTCGAAGTCCTTGCATCCTACGGGCATGTGCGTGACCTGTTGCCCAAGGAGGGAGCAGTCGATCCAGACCACGACTTCGCCATGAAATACCGGGTAATCGACAAGAACGCTCGCCATGTGGATGCCATCGCCAAGGCGCTGAAGAAGGCCGATGCTCTCTATCTCGCCACCGACCCGGATCGCGAGGGAGAGGCCATCTCCTGGCACCTCTACGAACTGCTCAAGAAAAGAAAACTGCTCAACAACAAACAGGTGGGGCGCGTAGTGTTCCACGAAATCACCAAACGCGCCATCAATGAGGCCATTCAGCACCCCCGGGAGCTGTCCACCAAACTGATCAATGCCCAGCAGGCCCGGCGGGCACTGGACTATCTGGTGGGTTTCAACCTCTCTCCCCTGCTGTGGAAGAAGGTGCGACGAGGACTCTCCGCCGGGCGCGTACAGAGCCCTGCCCTGCGCCTCATCGTCGAGCGGGAACAGGAGATTGAAAAGTTCCAAAGCCGTGAATACTGGACCATCGAAGCCGACCTCGAGGCCAGGGAACAGACGACTTTCCCTGCCAAACTGATCTACTACAAGGGCGACAAGCTCAGCCAGTTCAGCATCACCAATAGCGATCAGGCAAAAGAGGTGGAACAGATGCTGGAGCAGGCAGCCAACGGCGCGCTGACTGTGGTCGGAGTCGAGAAGAAACAGCGCAGGCGCAACCCGGCGGCTCCATTCACCACCTCTACCCTGCAGCAGGAGGCCTCCCGCAAACTGGGCTTTACCGCGCAACGAACCATGCGCACCGCCCAACAGCTCTATGAAGGGGTCGACATCGGTGGCGAAACCGTGGGTCTC
>JALSRO010000444.1 GCA_026984715.1 Chromatiales bacterium
GCGATGAACCAGCTCTTGGCGGTGAGCGGCTGATAGGCCGGTAGAAAACGGATCTGCCGGGTTATGGGGGTGTAAGAGTTGGCATCGGCCCAGGCGTACATGACATTCTCGGCTAGAAATACCGTAAACAGCAGCGCCCCCACCAGATAGCCGTGCGGCCGCCCCGGCGTGGCCAGCACGAAACTCCACACCCGGCGCGCCAGCCACCACTCGACGGCGACCAGCGCCACCACGAACAGCCCCGCCGTTAGCCACATACTGCCCGAAAAGGTGAAGATCTCCTCGGCGGCCCCCCCCAGCAGCAGGTTCAGCACCATGCCGTTGAGGTGGAAGCGGTACTGGCTGAAGACAAAGGTGTCGATGGTGATCCCGAGAATGAACAGGCTCGCCAGAACAACGCCGAGCATAAGGATCAATCGCCGGTATGGCAGAAAGAGTATAGGCAGAAAGAGCAGCACCGCTCCGATGAAGCCGAGCGAGGCAAAATGGCCGGTGAAGGCCAGCACACTGAACAGAACTGCGTTCTCGCCCGCCGGGAACTCTACTGCGCCCAGATAGCGCAGCGCAATCAACAGGGCCACGGCGGCATTGGCCAGAAAGAACCAGCCGGCCCAGCGCAGCAACAATGCCCGTCCGGGGTGCCCGGATTCACCAGTGTGATGGTTCATGCGATTCGGGGACATGGGTGAATACCGCCGGGTCACTGGGGTAGGCTGCGCAAACAGACTACGGCCCGCTCCTGCTGCGCAACGGCAAGGTTGGATTCCATGACTACTATTGTTGCAGCTTCATGACAAAAATGAAACGTGTCCCTCGCTTCACCACCGGACAGGAGAACTCTCTCTGTCAGGTACTCTGCTCCGGCCTGGTATCGAGAACGATCTCCCGCAGCTTTTCCTCTATCTCCCCGGCGGTTATCCTCTGCATCGCCGTCGGACTGCGCACCCGTCTGCCCCATGGAACCTGTTCCACCTCCTTGCCCACCTCCTCGCGCAGCGCCTCCGGGTAGCGGTTGACCACCCACTGCCGGCTGGACCAGGGGCCGGTACGATCCGGATTGGAGGTGGCATAGAGACCAATCACCGGAGTACCCACCGCAGTGGCCATATGCACCGGCCCGGAGTCCGGGGAGATCAGCAGCACAGCGCGATCCAGCAGGGCCAGCAGCTGTTTCAGAGTGGTCCGGCCAATGAGGTTGACCGGAGAGTGCCTGGCCAACGCACCGATCTTCTCGCCATACTCCCGCTCCAGCTCTGTTGGACCACCGGTGAGAAGGGTCCTCATCCCGTATCTCTCTGCCGCGTGATCCACGATACGGGCATAACCTGCGGCACTCCAGTTGCGCCAGTTGCGACTCCGATTGCTGGAGCAAGGGCTAATCACCATGGTGCCCCCCTCTTCGGGGATCCAGTTGCGGGCAAACTCCACCGCCTCGGCAGGAATGGGAATATCCCAGACCGGGGTCAGGTCCATCACCCCCAGCGCCCTGGCAAAACCGAACAGCCCCTCCATTACATGTTCCCGCGGCCGGGCCGCGATGCGTGCGTTGGTGAACAGCCACTGAAAATCCCGAGCGCGCTCACGGTCGAAACCGAGCCTGATGGGAGCCTCTATCAGCAAGCTGGCGACCGAGGCACGCAGCGATACCTGCATCTGCAGCAAGGCATCGAAACGCCGTCCGCGCATCAGCCGGCGCAGATCGGTGTAAGCCCGCCAACCTCGGCTCTTGTCGAAGATGATAAACTCTATCCCGGGAATGTCGGCCACCAACCCGGCCTCGAGCCTGCCGATAATCCAGGTGATGCGGGTACCGGGCCACTGGCGCTGGATACTGCGCACCACAGGCACGGTATGACAGACATCCCCGACAGCGGACAGCCGCAGGATGCAGAGGCTGTCGGGAGCTGAGGCAAACGGCAAAACAGTGGAGTGGCTGATGGACAACTATCTGTTCCTTTTGGACTCACCGGAGTGAATCCTACCGAAAAGCGCCATGGCGCGCAGTATATCCTCTATGATGCGGATCTGCTGAAAGAAGCCGATCCCAACCTCTTCGATGTACGGCATCTGGCGCAGGCTGGGGCACTGCGCGGCACCGCCGAAGGGCGAGGAGCAACCCACTTCTTCGAGCTCGATGGCAGGCAGTTCGTACTGCGCCACTACCGCCGCGGTGGCCGGATGGCTGCCCTCCTGGAAGATCGCTACCTGAGAACGGCTCTCCACCGCACCCGCTCCTGGCGCGAATGGCGTCTGCTGGCGAGACTTGCCGAACTGAACCTGCCGGCACCCCGGCCGGCCGCGGCCCGGGTGACCCTCGGTGGAGCATTCTACCGGGCCGATCTGATCACCCTGCGCATCGAAAACAGTCAACCGCTGGCCCAACGCCTCCAGAACTCGCCATTGAGCAGGAGAGACTGGTATGCCGCAGGAAGCTGTATCAGGCGATTCCATACCCACGGGGTGTATCACGCCGATCTGAATGCCCACAACATCCTGCTGGACAGCGCCGGGGAATTCCACCTCATCGACTTCGACAAGGGGATGATCCGCACGGACGACAGCAACTGGCAACAGGCCAACCTCTCCCGCCTGCGCCGCTCCCTGGAGAAGCTCTCGCGCCACCACCCCACATTTTTCTTCGACGACGAGAGCTGGCACTCCTTGCTGGCAGGTTGGCACGAATGAGTGCTACTCCATATCGCAGTAATGCCCAATCGCCTCCAGATAACGCCCCAACACCTTCCCCTGACGGTTCATGACCTGCCGGGCATTGCTTCCCAGGCGCCCGATCGGCACCTCACCATCCAGGGTCCGTTGCAAAACAGACGCCAGCTCACCTATCGTATCCACCTGCAGCGCCCCTTCTTCCTGCAGCAGCAACGCACTCTCATGGCGAAAGTTGTCCATGTGCGGACCAAACAGGATCGGCCTGCCGAGGCGCGCCGGCTCTAGGATATTGTGCCCTCCCCGCGGCACCAGCGAACCGCCCATGAACACCAGCCGGGCGCCGGCCACGAACCCCTCCAGCTCCCCTAGTGTATCGGCAAGGTAGATCTCCGTAGTACCGGTTACCGGCTCTCCCCGGCTGCGCACGGCCACCTCCATCTTCAACGACCGCAACTGCTGCAGGATAGCGTCACGCCGCCGTGGATGGCGCGGGGCGATGACCAGCAGATGGTCACTGCGCTTCAGCCCCTGCCAGACAGCGGCCAGTTGGCGCTCTTCATCATCATGGGTGGATGCGGCCAACAGATAGGGCCGGCCCAACTCGACGGGCTCAACCCGCCGGTATTCGGGCGGCTGCGCGAACTTGATATTGCCGAGGTGGTATACCCGCTCGGGAGCCGCACCCAGCCGGATGTAGGCGTCGGCATCCTGCTCGCTTCGAGCCAGGACAGCAGTCACAGACTGAAGGCAGCCGGCATAGAGCCGCCGGATCCAGCCCTGCGCAGCCGAGGTACGGGAAGAGAGACGTCCATTGATAATGAGCAGCGGAACCGCCTCCTGAAATGCTCGCGCAAACAGATTGGGCCACAGCTCGGTCTCCACGATGAGGGCGGCGCGGGGCCGGACAGCTCCCAGAAAGCGCCGGGTGGCGCCGGGCCAGTCCAGGGGGAGATAAAGATGCTCGACTCCCGGTGGCAACCGATCCGCGGCCACCCTGGCAGCCGTAGGAGTGAAGGTGGTCACCAGCAGGGGGAGATGGGGATAACGTTTCCGAAGAGCGGCAATCAGCGGCAGAACCGCCATCAGCTCCCCCACCGAGGCGACATGCAGCCACAGCGGTGCATCTCTCCGGGAGGGCAGCGACAGCCCCAGACGCTGCCAGAACAGGCGCATCTCCCCCGCTCGGAACGCCTGCCAGGCGCTGACCGTCAGCACCACCGGAGTCGACAGGTACCACACCAGGCTGTAACCCAACAAACTCCGAGAGCCATATTGCCCCATGCAGGCACTTCTCCAATCGGGAACGATGGCCCATTATGCCACGAAGAGCAGCAAACCGGTGGCCATCGGAAAGGATACCGGATCGCTTCCCCCACCGGACTCGCAAACCGGTTTGGGCTGGTATATAGTATCCGCGCCCCAAGGGGAAAATAATAACTTGTTAATTTACCAACGAAAGGTAGGGTACAGATGAAAATTGCTGTTGTCGGAACAGGTTACGTCGGTCTGGTAACCGGCACCTGTTTTGCGGAGATGGGAACCACGGTTGCCTGCGTGGACATCGATCAGGCCAAGATTGATGGCCTGAAAAACGGAGTGCTGCCTATTTATGAGCCAGGCCTGGAGCCTTTGGTACTCAAAAACCATCAGCAAGGACGGCTGCACTTCACCACCTCGCTGGCTGAGGCGATGGAAGGCTCCAGCGTCTACTTCATCGCTGTCGGGACTCCACCCGGGGAAGATGGTTCTGCCGATCTGCAGTACGTGCTCGGTGTGGCCCGTGAAATCGGTCAGCATATGAGTGACTACTGCGTGGTGGTGGATAAATCCACCGTCCCTGTTGGCACCGCCGATAAAGTACGTGCGGTCATCGAAGAGGAGTTGAAAAAACGGGGGGTGGCTATCGAATTCGACGTGGTAAGCAATCCGGAATTCCTCAAGGAGGGTGCCGCCATCGACGACTTCATGTACCCGGATCGCATTGTCATCGGATCCGACAGTGAGCGGGCCAGCAAGATCATGCGCAAACTCTACGCTCCCTTCAATCGCAATCACGAACGTACCGTGATAATGGGTGTGCGCGATGCCGAAATGACCAAATACACCGCCAACTCCATGCTCGCCACCAAGATCTCCTTCATGAACGAGATTGCCCGGCTGTGTGATGCAATGGGGGTGGATGTAGAGAATGTACGCCGCGGTATCGGCTCCGACAACCGCATCGGCTTCTCCTTCATCTATCCGGGTGCCGGTTACGGCGGCTCCTGCTTCCCCAAGGATGTCAAGGCACTGATCCGAATGGCGGAAGAGCATGAGATCGAACCAAAGGTGCTGCGTGCGGTAGAGGATCGCAACAACCTGCAGAAACACCGGCTGTTCGAAAAGATTACCGATTACTACGGCGAAGATTTGAGTGGACTGACCTTTGCGTTATGGGGGCTGGCGTTCAAACCGGGCACCGATGACATGCGCGAAGCACCCTCCAAGGTACTGCTGCATGATCTGATCGGCCAGGGCGCAAGGATAAAGGCCTACGATCCGGTTGCCATGGATGTCGCCCGCAGGGAGCTGCCTGCGGAGTGGTTCGAACACAACCATCTACAGCTGGTGGACAACGAGTATGACGTCTTTCCGGACACGGATGCGCTGATCCTGATCACCGAATGGAAACCGTTCCGCAACCCGGACTTTACCCGCCTGAAGGAGCTGATGAAAGGCAGCGCCATCTTCGATGGCCGCAACCAATATGATCCGGAACAGGTAACCTCGATGGGATTCGACTACCGCGGAATCGGCAGGTAGATATTGACCCGGCAACAACAATATATATCGTATGCAGCCGTGGCCTGTCGTTGAATATCATAGGTCAGGGGCTTCAGGCAGGCGACGGACCTGCCTTCCGGCGCACTGGACAGAGATGTCCTGAGTGTCGCGCGGGTGCAGGGATGCACTGGAGCGACCTCGACGAGGGAATGACCCTTGCCTGCGCACTGCACCCCGTTCCGGCGCCTGCCTGAAACCCTGAATGCGACATATATTGTTGCCGGGTCAATAAAATGCGGGGTGAGTCGTGCCAACGCGCTGCCCGTCCCGCACGTTTCAAAACCTGTTCAGGGTAAAAATCGCTCAATCCTTGCAAGCCGAGCAGTCACTCCTCGAGAATATACTCCGTACCGCAGTAGGGGCAGACGGCCCGCCCCCCCTCGAACGTCAGGAAAACCCTGGGGTGGGCAATCCCCTCTCCGGTCAATTCGTTGGGACAGGCCAACGGGAGTTCGCTGCGTGATACCTTGTACTGGCGGGGTGTCGGTGTCGCCTTGCTGGCTGTTTCAGACATTGTCCATCCTCCTGAGAATTTGCTGCACGGCATCAAGCTCGCCCAGACTGTCGATAATATACTCCGCCGCGGTGGCGCTCTCATCAATCGGGTGGCCGGAGCGCACCAGAACAGTTTTTCCCACCCCGGCCGCATGACCCGCCTGGATATCCGCCTCCTTGTCCCCGAACATCAGAGAGCGTGACAGATCGATTCGATGCTTTTGCGCCGCCGCCAGCAGCATACCTGGTTGGGGTTTTCGGCAGTCACAGGCCAGCCGGTACTCCCCTTCTGCCCGCTCGGGGTGATGGGGACAAAAAAACACATCGGTAATGGCTACCCCCTGCCCGGAAAACTGCGCCACCATCCACTCGGTCAGCCGGGCGTACTCCTGCTCGCTGTAGTAACCACGACCGATCCCGGACTGGTTGGTGACGATGACAATCCGGTAACCCTGGTCACGGAACATCCGGCAGGCGTCGAACACGCCATCGATGAACTCGAAATCCTCGATGCGGTGCAGGTACTCCTTCTCCCTGTTGATAACCCCGTCACGATCGATAAAGACGGCTTTGCCAGTCACCACTGTTACACCAGGGTCAGCCAGTCCGCATTCTGCTTGCGGCGACCATGTACCACATCGAAATAGAGTGTCTGCAGCTGTTCGGTAACGGGACCGCGGCGACCGTTACCGATGGTGCGGTTGTCCAGCTCCCGAATAGGCGTCACCTCGGCAGCGGTGCCGGTGAAAAAGGCCTCGTCGGCCACATAGACCTCATCGCGGGTGATGCGCTTCTCCCGCACCGGGACACCCATCTCCCCCGCCAATGTGCAGATGGTGCTGCGGGTGATCCCCTCCAGGGCGGAGGTCAGCTCGGGGGTATAGATCACGCCATCACGCACGATGAAGATATTCTCACCACTCCCCTCCGCCACATATCCCTCCGGATCCAGCAGCAGCGCCTCGTCGTAGCCGCAGGAGAGCGCCTCCTGCAGCGCCAGGATGGAGTTCATGTAGTTGCCATTCGCCTTGGCCTTGCACATGGTGATGTTGACATGGTGACGGGTGAAAGAGGAGGTCTTGATACGGATCCCCCGCTCCATCCCCTCTTCTCCCAGATACTTGCCCCAGTCCCAGGCAGCGACCACCACATGCACCCTGAGATTGTCGGCACGCAGGCCGATCCCCTCGGCACCATAGAAGCACATGGGGCGGATATAGGCCGACTGCAGCTCATTGTCGTGCACCGCGGCACAGATGGCGCTGTTGATGGTCTCCTTGTCGTAGGGGATATTCATTCCGAGG
>JALSRO010000445.1 GCA_026984715.1 Chromatiales bacterium
GGCAGGCGGGTTGGGAAATATTCGTGCCGACCATGTGAAGAAGGGAGAGATCCCGCCGGGGGCGCAACTGGTGGTGCTGGGCGGGCCGGCCATGCTGATCGGATTGGGAGGGGGTGCGGCCTCCAGCATGAGCAGCGGAGAGAGTGTGGAGGATCTGGACTTCGCCTCCGTTCAACGCGGAAATCCCGAGATGCAGAGGCGCTGTCAGGAGGTGATAGATCAGTGCTGGCAGCTGGGTCGGGAGAACCCCATCATCTCAATCCACGATGTGGGTGCCGGTGGACTCTCCAATGCCATGCCCGAACTGGTGAACGACAGTGCCCGTGGCGGGCGTTTCGAGCTGCGGGCAATCCCGAGTGACGAACCAGGGATGTCACCCATGGAGATATGGTGCAACGAGGCGCAGGAACGGTATGTATTGGCGATATCTTCCGAGGCCCTGCCCCGTTTCTCCTCCATCTGCGAGCGGGAACGCTGCCCCTGGGCAGTCATAGGGGAAGCCACGGATGAGCACCAGCTGATCGTCGGCGACGGCTATTTCGACAACACTCCCATCGATATGCCGATGGAGGTACTGCTGGGCAAGCCCCCCAAGATGTTACGTGAGGCACACCACCACCCCTTTCCCAAACAGGAGTTCCCGACGGAGGGGATCGAGATCCGGGATGCGGCCTACCGGATTCTACGGCTACCCACTGTGGCAGACAAAAGCTTTCTAATCACCATCGGAGATCGCAGTGTCACCGGCCAGGTGGTGCGTGATCAGATGGTGGGGCCGTGGCAGATCCCGGTGGCTGACGTGGCCGTCACAAGCAGCTCTTTCCATGGCGATACCGGTGAAGCCATGGCTTTGGGCGAACGCACACCGGTGGCCCTGTTACACCATGCCGCTGCCGCCCGAATGGCGGTGGGAGAGGCGCTGACCAACCTGGCCGCTGCCCGTATTGGTGCGATGAGCGACATTGTACTGTCCGCCAACTGGATGGCTGCCGCAGGGCATCCCGGTGAGGATGCGGGCCTGTTCGATGCAGTCGAGGCGATAGGTAAGGGGCTCTGTCCCCAGCTGGGGATTGCCATACCGGTCGGGAAGGACTCCCTCTCCATGAAAACTGTATGGGAGGAGAACGGTAAGGAGCATTCGGTCACTGCACCGCTGTCACTGATCGTGTCTGCCTTTGCCCGGGTAACGGATGTGACCCGTACCCTCACCCCGGAACTGCGCCCCGATATCGGAGGGGAGTTGATCTTGATAGATCTCGGCAAGGGGCTCAACCGGCTGGGAGCGTCTGCACTGACCCAGGTATTTGGGAAAGTGGGCCACCATCCTCCAGACCTGGATGATCCCGCCCAGTTCAAGCAGTTCTTCGACACCATGCAACTGCTTAACGACAAGGGACTGCTCGTCGCCTACCATGACCGTTCCGATGGAGGGCTGTTTACAACCATCGTGGAGATGGCCTTCGCCGGTCACTGTGGGGTCGATATCGTGCTGGATGAGCTCGACGACAATCCGGTCGCTGCACTC
>JALSRO010000446.1 GCA_026984715.1 Chromatiales bacterium
TAGATCACCGGCAGCACCAGCAGGCAGAGCAGGGTTACGGTGACCATGCCGCCCACCATTGGTGCGGCGATGCGCTGCATCACCTCCGAACCGGTGCCGGAGCTCCACATGATGGGCAGCAGGCCGGCAATGATCGCCGTGGCGGTCATCACGATGGGGCGCACCCGCTCGGAGGTGCCCTTGAGTACCGCGGCCATGATCTCCTTTCTGTCGAGCGTTTTTCCGTCACGACGCTGCTTGGCCAGCTCGTGGTCGATGAAGGTGAGCACCAGCACGCCGATCTCCGCCGCCACCCCGGCCAGGGCGATGAAGCCCACCGCCACCGCCACCGACATGTTGAATCCGAGCCAGTAGAGCAGCCAGAATCCGCCGATCAGGCCGAACGGGATGGAGATCATCACCACCAGCGGTTCGGTGACGTTGCGGAAGTTGAAGAACAGCAGCAGGAAGATCACCAGCAGGGTCACCGGCACCACAATCTTCAGCCGCTGAGCAGCGCGCTCCATATACTCGAACTGTCCTGACCAGACCAGTGTGTAACCGGGCGGGATCTCCACCTGGCTCTCCACCACCTGTTTCGCCTCGGCCACGTAGCCGCCGATGTCGGAGGTCTTGATGTCCACGTAGATCCAGGCGTTGGGGCGGGAGTTTTCGCTCTTGATCACCGGCGGGCCGCGGCGCAGTTTCAGCTCCGCCACCTCGGTGAGCGGGATCTGGGCGCCGGTGGGGGTGGGGATCAACACCCGCTTCAGGCTCTCCAGGTTGTCGCGCAGTTCACGCGGATAGCGCACGTTGATGGGGTAGCGCTCCAGCCCCTCCACCGTCTGGGAGATGTTCATCCCGCCGATGGCGCTCTGGATGACATCCTGGATATCCCCCACCACCAGACCGTAACGGGATGCCCGTTCGCGGTCGATGTCGAAATCCAGGTAGTAGCCGCCGGCCGCCTTGTCGGCAAAGGCGGAGAGGGTATCTGGCAGCTGGGTCAGTGCCTGCTCGATGTCACCGGCCACCTTCTCCAATACGTTCAGATCCGGCCCGCTCACCTTGATCCCGATAGGGGTCTTGATGCCGGTGGAGAGCATGTCGATGCGGGTCTTGATCGGCATGGTCCAGGCATTGGCGATGCCGGGGAACTTGATGGCAGCGTCCATCTCGTCCATCAGCTCCTTGGTGGTCTTGTCGGGATTGGGCCACTCCGATTTGGGCAGCAGCTTGATGGTAGTCTCCAGCATGGCCAGCGGCGCCGGGTCGGTCGCGGTCTCCGCCCGTCCCACCTTGCCGAACACATGATGCACCTCGGGGAAGGTTTTGAGGATTTTGTCGGTCTGCTGCAAAATCTCCTTCGCCTTGGTGATGGAGAGGCCTGGATAGGTGGTGGGCATGTAGAGAATGTCCCCCTCGTCCAGTGGCGGCATGAACTCGCTGCCCAGTTTGCTGACCGGGTAGGCGGAAACCAGCAGCAGCACCAAAGCCAGACCCAGGGTGATCCAGCGCCAGTTGATCGCCCAGCGCAGCGCCGG
>JALSRO010000447.1 GCA_026984715.1 Chromatiales bacterium
TGCTCTATCTGTTGCAGGGTCTGAGTGTGATTCATTGTTTCGTATACAGACTCGGGCTGAGTGTGGCTTGGCTGGTGGGGGTGTATGCGCTGCTCGTGGGGTTACCTCAAATGGTGATGCTGGTGGCAGGAGTGGGCTTTACCGACAGATGGCTGGATTATCGGTCCCGCATCGATACGGCAGACCCCTGAACCGGTTGCCGGGGGTGTCGAGCGGTAGTTCAATGGGTCAATCAACAAGTTGAGGGAAGGTCAAGATGGAAGTTATTCTGCTGGAACGAATTGGTAAACTGGGTGACCTGGGTGAGAAGGTCGAAGTCAAGGCGGGTTATGGGCGTAATTATCTGATTCCGCAGGGCAAAGCAATTCCTGCTACGGAGGCAAACATCGCCTCTTTCGAAGAACGGCGTGCAGAGCTGGAAAAGAAGGCCGCCGATTCGCTTGCAGCGGCCCAGTCACGTGCCGATCGGTTGGCAGGTATGGAGGTCACCATCGCCCATCAGGCCGGTGAGGGAGGAAAGTTGTTTGGCTCGGTCAGTACTACCGATATCGCCGACGCGGTTACTGCTGCGGGTGTCGAGATTAGTCGGAAAGAGGTGCGGTTGCCCGAGGGGCCGTTGCGCACGACCGGAGAGCACAACGTGGACATTCAGCTCCACTCTCTGGTGATTCAACAGATCAAGGTTATAATCGAAGCTGAATAGTATCCCCCGAACGTTTTGGCCGCGGCGGAATGGTCGATGGGGGTGAATCAGCTGGAGGAGGGATGCCTGATCTCGCTTATCCCATGAATGAGATGGAGGCGGCGGCCGAAGCGCTAAAGGTGCCTCCTCACTCGATTGAGGCCGAGCAGTCCGTGCTGGGCGGTCTGATGCTGGATAGCAACGCCTGGGATCAGATCGCCGATCTGCTGCACGAAGAGGATTTCTACCGCCGCGATCATCGCCTGATCTTTTCTGCCATGCGGGAGCTGGCCGAGCGCAATACCCCGTTCGATGCTGTTACCCTCTCCGAGTGGATGGAGCGGCGGGGGGAGTTGGAAGAGGGCGGAGGCCTGGCTTATCTGGGTACGCTGGCCACCAACACCCCCACGGCAGCGAATATCAAGGCGTATGCCGCCATAGTCCGCGAGCGCTCTATCATTCGGCAGCTTATCCGGGTGGCAAACGAGATTGGTGAGAGCGCGTTCAACCCCGACGGGCGTGACAGTGCCGAGCTGCTGGATCATGCCGAGAAGCTGGTATTCGAGATTGCGGAAAAGGGGGCGCGCGGGCGCCGTGGTTTTGTCGCCATGCCGGATCTCCTGAGCAGCGCCATCGAGAAGATCGAGGCGTTGTTCGAAAGAGGCGATCCCATCACCGGCGTACCCACCGGCTTCACTGATTTCGACAAGGCAACCTGTGGCCTGCAGAACTCCGATCTAATCATCGTTGCTGGCCGCCCCTCCATGGGGAAAACCACCTTTGCAATGAACATTGCGGAGAATGTTGCCATCAAGAGCCAGATTCCGGTGGCCGTA
>JALSRO010000448.1 GCA_026984715.1 Chromatiales bacterium
CACGTGCCGGTATGCATGCCTGGCAAGCGGCGCAGTGCGGGCGATAGACCAACCGGCCGCTGCGTCTGAAGCCTTGGGCGACCAAGCGGCTATAGGTGCCGATCGACAGCGCTCGGTCCGGGGAAAGAAACAAAAACCGCGATATCTCTTCCGTCAGATAGTCGCAGGGATGGGGTTGGCTGAGATAGATTTCCCTGTTGTTCATACCGACTCCCACGCGGCGGGAGAAGGGGGTTCGTCACACCAGCGTCGGATCATCCGGACGAAGCGGGATCTGGGGATTTCTTCCGCACCCAGGCTGGCCAGGTGCTCGGTACGCACCTGACAGTCGATCAGGGCGTAACGCCAATTCTGCAGCCACCGGCAGAGACCGACGATGGCGACCTTGGAGGCATTGCTGTAGCGATGGAACATGGATTCTCCGAAGAACACCCGGCCGATTGCGACACCATACAACCCGCCGACGAGCTCGCCCTGGCGCCAGCATTCCACCGAGTGGGCGAATCCCAGGTCATGGAGTTGCAGATAGGCCGTTTTCATTTCGGGCGTGATCCAGGTTCCCTTTTCACCCCGCCGCGGGGCCGCGCATCCTTCGACGACTTCAGGGAACGCCTGGTTCCAGGTCAAGGTGAATTCGCCTTTTTTCAGAACCTTCCCGAGGCTGCGGGAAATTTTGAGTCTGCCGGGAAACAATATCAACCGTGGGTCGGGTGACCACCACAGAATGGGTTCGCCCGGGTTGTACCAGGGAAAGACTCCGTGACGATAGGCCCGCAGCAAACGCGGGGGAGAGAGATCCCCACCGACGGCCAGCAGACCGTCGGGATCCTCCAGAGCCTGCTCCACCGGCGGGAAGTCATCGTGGGGATGTGTTGGATCGAGCAGTTTCAGCATCCGTCAGTGGTTCATTGCTGTTGCTCGAGGAATCTTTCAGCGTCCAGGGCGGCCATGCAGCCGGTTCCCGCCGAGGTGACCGCCTGTCGGTATACCGGGTCGGCCACGTCGCCGGCGGCGAAGACGCCCGGGATGCTGGTGGCGGTGGCGTTTCCCTGATTGTCTCCGCTTCCCTTGACCTTGATATAACCGTGATCCAGTTCCAGTTGTCCCTCGAAAATGCCGGTATTGGGGGTATGGCCGATGGCGATGAAGACGCCGGTCACCTCGAGCGTTTTGCTGCTGCCGTCCTTGACGTGTTTGATCCGCATGCCGTTGACCCCGTTGTCGTCTCCCAAAATCTCGTCCACCACGTGATTCCATTCGATGCTGATCTTGCCTTCCCCGACCCGTTTCATCAGCCGGTCGATGAGGATCTTTTCGGCCCTCAGTTGATCCCGGCGGTGGATCAAGGTGACGTGGGAACAAATATTGCTCAGATAGAGGGCTTCTTCGACCGCCGTGTTCCCCCCTCCCACGACCGCGACCGGTTGGCCCTTGTAGAAGAAGCCATCGCAGGTGGCGCATGCCGAGACCCCCCGCCCCTTGAATTTCTCCTCTGAGGGCAATCCCAGATATT
>JALSRO010000449.1 GCA_026984715.1 Chromatiales bacterium
ACCACCCGTCCGCGTAAATATTGGCATACTTTTCTTCCACATGCGAGTCACCGGCAACAAATGCCAGCGCCATCCGATACAGAACAGACCCGCCAATTGCGGAATAATTCCATCTCCATGCTGCTCCTGTCATCTCTCATCCTCCGGCACCTGTGGTGGGGAGCTCGGCAAAGAACGGCCACTGCCTTTCACCGGGCTCCTCAATCCCTGGAATATCCATCTGGCCCCTCTCCAGATACGGGGCAATAGCCAGATCATGGCCAGAATGAAGATAGACAGAAATACAAGGAAAACCCAGGGATGTGCCAATGCACTCCACACACCGGCAACTACTGCGGTATCCTCCCCCAAAGAAACGGTCCAGTTACTGACCGGCTCCGGCGAACCGTTGATCACGAGCCGGCTTCCCGCCTTGGTGGCATGGGTGGCTGCGGCAAGCGACCCACCCAGCAACAGGCCGGCCAGCTCTGCCGCAGGAGCGATCTCCGCCATCCCCCTGGCCGCCAGTATGGCTCCGGCGGGGATGCGGATGAAGGTATGAATAGCGTCCCAACCGCTGTCCACACCGGGTAGCTTGTCGGTGAAAAACTCGATACAGTACATCACGCCAGCCGCGCCCATCACCATGGGATTGGTCACGAACTGCAATTCGTCCGGCAGCACCATCTGGCCGGTCGAACCCAGCAGACCCAGCATGAACAGCGCAGCATAGAGATTGATACCGCTGGCCCAGGCAGCACCCATGGAGAGCGCTACCGTTTCGGTGATACCCATTGAACGAATCCCCTTCTCAGCAAACTGGAGAGAGCATCAGACGAAGGCGAACCCCTCTCTCCCCCGACTTCGCGCGCCACCAGCGCCAGAGATTGGAATATTCACCACCTGCGTGGCACCCTTCGACCGGGCAGGCACCGGTACTGCGTTCCGGCGCCTGCCTGAACCCCTGAATGCGACATATATTGTTGCCATCTATTTGATGCCGGGTTGAGCGGGTAACACAACGCCCATCTATCCCTTATTCAGTCCCCTCTCCAGGTCGGACTTTATGTCATTTACGTCTTCCAGGCCAACCGCGATGCGCACCAGTCCGTCGCTGATACCGGCTTCGGCACGCGCCTCGGGGGTCAAGCGACCGTGGGTAGTCGTTGCCGGATGGGTTATGGTCGTCTTGGTATCCCCCAGGTTGGCAGTGATGGAGATGAGATTCGTGCTGTCGATCAGACGCCATGCAGCTTCCCCTCCCCCGTACAGCTCGAAAGCGACTACTCCCCCAAAGGCACGCTGCTGCCGCTTTGCCAGCGAATGCTGTGGATGGGAGAGGAGTCCGGAGTAGTACACCCTCTTCACTCCGGGTTGCTGCTCCAGCCACTGCGCCAGCTCCAAGGCATTGGCGCTGTGCGCCACCATACGCAGACGCAGGGTTTCCAGCCCTTTCAGGAAGATCCAGGCGTTGAAGGGGCTCATGCTGGGCCCGGCGGTACGAAGAAACCCCAACACTTTGTCCAGCTGTTCCGCCCTGCCCACTACGGCTCCGCCAATGGCGCGCCCTTGGCCATCTATATATTTGGTAGCCGAGTGGATCACGATATCCGCGCCCAGCCTTAGCGGCTGTTGCAGTGCCGGAGTACAGAAACAGTTGTCCACCACCAACAGACAACCATGGGTATGGGCAAGCTCGGCAAGCGCAGCGATGTCCGCAATCTCCGCCATGGGATTGGATGGTGTCTCCACAAACAGCAGGCGGGTGTTCGGCCGGATTGCACGCTCCCAGGCTTGCAGATCTGCAGGCGCAACGTAACTGGTTTCAATCCCGAAACGTCCAAGGTGATCGTTGAAAAGTACAGTAATGGACCCAAAGATGGCCCTCGAAGAAACGATATGGTCTCCGGCATTGAGCAACGACATGCAACAGCTCAGAATGGCGGCCATACCGGATGCAGTGGCCACACACCGCTCTCCGCACTCCAGCGAGGCGAGGCGCTGCTCAAAGGTGCGGACGGTTGGATTGGTAAAACGCGAGTATATGTTTCCCGGTTTTTCGCCAGAAAATACGGCCGCCGCCTCGGCGGCACTCCGAAAAACATAGCTGGAGGTGGTGAAGATCGGCTCACCCTGCTCCATCTCGTTGGTCCGCTGTTGCCCCGCCCTTACTGCCAGTGTATCGAATCCAGGCTCATGATCCATTTACCGCTCCTCTGTTGGTCAGTTCTACCACCTGCGCGAGAATTATGGGCACAAAAAAACCCGCTCAGCTTGGGGCTAAAGCAGGTGGCACCTCTCTTTAGCAGTATTTTTTACGCGCCCGCAAGCTGAATCAAATCGGCGCACCACATAGTTTACGCACTGAATGCACTAAAATCAAAATTCGCGGTAGTAGCGGATACCCAATTGAATCTGGACCCCGCAAAAGAATATGTCGCCTTCAGGAGTTCAGGCAGGCACCGGATCAATCGGGGACTCCCCTTCACCGGACGCGGGCTCGCCGGCCGCCTCCGAATCCAGAAGGATCTCGACCTCTCCAGCGGGATGTAACATCTGCACGGGAAGTGGTGGGGAGGTGGGCGTACCAGAAAGCACCATCTTCACCACCTGCTGTTTATCCTTTCCCGCGACCAGAAACAGGATATGGCGGGCGCTGTCGATCACCGGAAAGGTGAGACTGACCCGCCAGGTGGTTTTCTCCTCCACATAGACCGCCGCCACGAAACGCTCTCGCTCATTCAGTATATCGGTTCCCGGAAACAGGGATGCGGTATGCCCATCGGGACCGATACCCAGCAGGATCAGATCGAACAGGGGAACGCCCCCATCCGATACGGGCAGATTCTCGAGCAGCACCTCTTCATAACGCCTCGCCACCTCCCCCATATCATCGAGTTCTGTCTTCATCCTGTGAATGTGGGATGCAGGAATGGGGACCCGATCCAGCAGTGACTCCTTTGCCATCCGGTAATTGCTCGCGGGATGGTCACAAGGAACAGAGCGCTCGTCACCGAAATAGATGTGAACACGCTCCCAATCCACTTTACGGGCAATGTCGGGATGTGAAAGCTGCCGATACAACTGGCGTGGAGTCGAACCGCCCGCCAGAGCCACATGAAATACGCCCCTTTCCCTCACAGCCTCCCGATACAGCCCAATCCAGCGCTGCACAGCGGCGTGGTTCAGTGCTGCCAGATCAGGAAAAATCGTTACCTTTGGTGACATCAACTCTCCCGTTTCGACAGAAAAAAACCGCCGGCCAGAGATGACAGGCGGTTCATATGGCATCCAGAGAAAATCCGCTACTTGGCTGCCCTGCTCCTCGCAGTGCGTTTCGTCGCTACCTTTTTGGTAGAGCTCTTGGTGGTGGCGCGCTTCGCCTTGGTAGCCCGAGCAGCCTTGGCCTGCGTGGCAGCCGGTTTTTTGGACACCCTGGCATTTTTAGCAGATTTTTCTATATCGACCTTGCTTTCAGCGGTGCTCTTCTTGACCGCCTTCGTCGTTCTCAGCTTGCTGGCTGCACGCTTGCGCCGCTCTGCCTCCTTCTTCCTGGCGGCCTTCTTCCTGGCCTTGCGCGCAATCATGCGATCATAACGTTTCTCCCACTGAGCCACAAAGGTTGCGATCGCCTTGTTCTTGGCAATCTCCTTTCTCTCGGCCTGGGCAACCGATGCGATGTCGTCCTTCACTTCGGCGGCTCTTTCACGCGCCTTCAGCTTGGCTGCAGCCAAGGCCTCTGCGGCCTTGGTGGCTGCGGCACGAGCACGTTCAACGGCTCTCTTGGCTGCAGGGGTCTTTTTCGACCTGAAATTTTCCGTTGCTGCCTTCACCTTGTCTCTGGCGGCATCCACCTTCTCCTGCGCCTTGCTAACGGCGGCTTCCGCGCGCTCGAATACTGCAAGCGACTTTGCCAGTTTTCGATGGGCAACCATCTGCTCTTTGTTTATAGGGGTTTTTCCCAACACTTTATTGACTGTATTAACCAGGTTGATTGCCCGCTTTCTGGATGTTGAGTTTTTCTTTACCATTGGTTTTGCTACCCATTTTGCCAAAAATCTACACAATGGATTATAACGGCCATTATTTTTATTTCAATCAAATTGCAAATAGTTATCCTTGAATTCGGATTTTTTTGCTGATTCTGTCGATTATTTGTATATTCTGTAAAAAAAAAGGGCCCCCACCATCAATCGCGCTCTCGAAAACCGCCCTCCCCGTGATAGCGGCCAGAAACCACCAACTCTTTAATATTTTTTTGGGACAAATGGTGAGCAAGCATCTGCTCAGTCTCTTTCATAACATCATCTGCCACTCCAACCACACCACTGAAATGAGGAATTTCCAGTTCGGAATCGCCGCTATAGCGTACCGTCCCAATCAATTCGTCCAGGCGGATAGTTTCCGGATCACGTCCGGGGATCCAGGCAGGAGGCTGGGCTCCCGTGGTAACAAGCAGCCCCTCTCTCTCCAGCAGTTCAAGCATATTCTGGATGTGATTCTCCGGAACGTCGAGGGCTTCCGAAAGCTGTTCCATGGTCCAATGTGATCTGCCGGAGCAGTAGCGCTCGGTAATCAGCATCATAATGACCAACACAAGTTTCTCGCGGCCGGCCTCACTGATGTTACGGGTGGCGTCGTCAACACGTACAGCTCCGGGATTCTGAATATAGTAGGCTGTCTGTGCCCCGATCAGTACGATCACCCAGTTGAGATAGAGCCAGATCAGGAAGATGACAAGGATTGCAAAGCTGGAGTAGATTGCCGCATATTTGGTCGATGAAGCGACGAATGAGGCAAACCCCCATCCCGCCACCTGCCACAGGATACTTGCCAGAACTGCACCCCCAAGTGCCGCGCGAGGTACAACTTTGGTGTTGGGGATGAATACATAGATAAAGGCGAATGCCGCAATGATTAGCAGCTTGGGCAGTATCTTGCCTGTAACGTAGAGCGCACTACCAAATGGTTCGATTGTGAGCAGATGCTGCACCAACGTGGTGCTCATCAGGGAGGCGCTCAGCCCTAACGCGGAGAACATCAGTACCGGACCGATCAGGATGACGCTGAGATAGTCGCTGAAACGGCGTCCAAAACTGCGGTTCTCTTCGACCCGCCAAGTATAGTTGAACGATTTTTCTATTTTATTGACCAGACTGATCACGGTATAGAAAAGCATTGCGAGTCCGATGGACCCCAGCACTCCCACCCGCATGTTGTGGACAAAGGTGGCAATTCTGTTGCCAATCTCCTCCCTTTGTGGTCCCAGCGGTTCGAGAAATTGGAGCAGCAGCGGTTCCAGCATGTTATAGACGCCAAACGCCTGCAACACGGAAAAACTTACCGCCAACAGGGGAACCAGAGACAGCAACGTGGCATAAGAGAGACTCGCGGCTCGCATGGTCAGTTGGCCATGCATCAGGTCGCGCCCCACCACATAGAGTAGCCGCACCAACCTGATAGTGAGCCTTCTGGCACTGCCTGCTCCTTCGGGCACCTCGCGCCAGATGTATTCCCGCAACAGTGAGAGAATCGTTTTCACTCCCGTATTCCCTTTCTGTGCCATACCCACTGTAGCAGGTGTTTCAGATCGAAGGAGACGGCAAGAATGGCAGGAATCGCAAGCAGCGTTATAACGGTAGCGAAGGCAAGACCGGAGGAGAGAGCAAGTGCCATGGGGGAAACAAACGGGTCCATTCCGCCCCATCCGTAGGCGGTGGGAAGCAACCCAAGGACCGTTGTGGCCGCCGTCAGGATCACGGCTCGCAGACGCCGTCTGCCGGCCTGAACAATCGCCTCACGCCAGTTCACTCCCCGTTCGATGGCTCGCTGAACGAACACCAGCAGCACCAGGGCACTGTTTACCACTACACCGGACAGAGCGACCATTCCCATCAGGGCGAAAAAAGAGAGGGGCATCGGTTTCCACAGCAGGTCGTGCAGATAGAAGCTGACGATGATTCCTATGGCACCAAACGGAATCGCCAGCAGCACAATCAGCGGATAGCCGAGACTGTTGAACTGAATAGCAAGGATGAAAAAGATGCCGACGATAGCAAACAGGAAAGAAAACATCAGATCGCGAACCGACTCTTGATTCTTCTCTTCTTCACCGCCATAGCTGACGTTGACCTTCCCGTAAACATCGCCCAACCAGCTGGCCTCCTTCTGCTTGACCAACCGGTTTATCTCCACGCTTGTTATGCGATCCGTATCGATATTTGCAGCAATGGTCACGACCCGGATGCCAGCCTTATGGCGAATAGTGGAGTAACCGGGGTGCTCCTCGAAACGTGCAATCTTCTTCAATGGCACCAATCCTCCCCGCTGATTTGGTATCTCCAGCCGATCGATCTGCTCCAGTTTGTTTCTACCGGAATCGGGAAAGTGAATGGTGACATCGACCTCCTCCGTTCCCCTTCGCAGGCTGGATACCACGAGACCGTCCACCGCCGCCCGAAGGTGGTTGGCAACAACGGACAGGTTGATCCCGGCCCAGGCGGCCAGAGATCGATCGACTATCACATGCAGCTCATCATCTCCTCGCTGCAGACCACTCTCCACCGAGGTCACGCCCTCCACCTGCCCGAGAAAACGCATCAATCTGCGCGCGGCCACCTCACCTGCAACACTATCGCTGCTGGCAATCTCCACCTCCAGGGGGCGACCAGTGGGCGGACCACCCTTGACCTCGGTAAAGGCTATCTGCAACTCCGGAAACAGGGGCGGAATGAGCTTAGTCAGTTGATGCATGTCCTCCATCGCATCATGGTTCGGGCGTGAGACTGCCGGAGTATAGAGCACGCGAATCTGGCCGTAACGGGAGCCGCGCTGGGTCAGCGGATCCCCGGCATCCATGGCGATCTGCCCGGTGGTGATCAGGGTTGCTTCGAGATACTCCGGGTCGATGTGCTCCCTTACGCGCTGGTCGACCTGGAGCAGACGTTCACGCATCTGCTCCAGAGTGGTTCCAGAGGGTGCAGTGATACGCAGGATATATTGATCGACACCGGCCGGCGGAAAGAGCTGAAACGACATATGAGTTTTTGCCAGCCAGAGGCTTCCTGCAAGCATGGCGATGGAGATGGCAAGCGTCAACCAGCGCAGCTTCAGCGCGACCCCGAGCAGCCACGCATAACCGTTCTCGAGTGCAACGATCCATGCCCTCTCCTGAGGCTGTTTGCGGGGGTTGGCGATGTGAGCCACATGACCAGGCAGAATAAAGAAT
>JALSRO010000450.1 GCA_026984715.1 Chromatiales bacterium
TGAGTCGGTCTGTATCGGTCCCGCTCCATCGACTCACAGCTACCTCAACGTCCCTGCCGTAATCAGCGCCGCCGAAGTCACCGATGCGGAGGCCATCCATCCTGGATACGGCTTCCTGGCGGAAAACGCGGATTTTGCCGAACAGGTGGAGACCAGCGGCTTTGTCTTTATCGGCCCCGATCCGGCCACCATCCGCACCATGGGGGACAAGGTGGCAGCCATCGAGGCCATGAAGAGCGCCGGGGTACCCTGCGTCCCAGGCTCGGATGGCCCCCTGGACGACACTCCGGAAAAAAATCTGCGCACCGCCCGCCAAATCGGCTACCCCATAATCATCAAGGCCGCAGGTGGTGGCGGCGGACGCGGGATGCGCGTGGTACACACCGAAGCCACTCTGCTCGACGCCATCTCCCTGACCCGCAGCGAGGCTCGCACCGCCTTTGGCAACGATATGATCTATATGGAAAAGTATCTGGAGAACCCTCGTCATATCGAGATCCAGATACTGGCGGACAGCCACGGCAACGCCATCTATCTGGGAGAGCGAGACTGCTCCATGCAGCGCCGCCACCAAAAGATCCTCGAAGAGGCTCCCGCGCCAGGCATCACGGAAGAGCAGCGCCGTTTTATCGGCGAACGTTGCGCCCAGGCCTGTCGCGACATGGGGTACCGGGGAGTTGGAACCTTCGAGTTCCTGTATGAGAGCGGAGAGTTCTACTTCATCGAGATGAACACCCGCCTGCAAGTAGAGCACCCCGTCACCGAGATGATCACCGGCATCGACCTGGTTCGGGAGCAGATCCAGGTGGCAGCCGGCGAACCGCTCTCCTTCCGGCAGGAGGATATCGTTCTGCGCGGTCATGCCATCGAGTGCCGCATCAATGCAGAAGATCCGGAGACATTCATGCCCTCCCCCGGTACCATCACCGCCTATCATGCACCGGGAGGCATTGGAGTACGGATAGACAGCCATGTATATAGCGGCTATGCGGTACCACCCTATTATGACTCCATGATCGGCAAATTGATCACCTTCGGCCCGAGCAGAGAGTCGGCGCTGGCGCGTATGCGTACCGCCCTGGACGAGATGGTGGTGGAGGGGATCAAGACCAACATTCCACTGCAACAGCAGTTGTGCCAGGATCCCGCCTTCGTTGCGGGCGGCACCAACATCCACTACCTGGAGAAGAAGCTGGGACACTGATGCCCTGGCTCCAGCTAAAACTGCGCACATCTCCACAGCGGGCAGAGGCGATCGCCACACTGCTCAGCGAAGCCGGCGCAGCTGCCGTTACCCTCCAGGATGCCGGAGATCAGCCCCTTTACGAACCCTCGCCCGGAAGAGAACCACTCTGGGAGCAGACCGAGGTCACCGGGCTGTTCGCCGCCGAAACCGATATGGACGCCCTGCTGATCCAACTGCAACAGCAGAGCGACGGGCAGTTCGACAACTGGCAAATCCAGGAACTGGAAGAGAGGGAGTGGACACGTACCTGGATGGACGGGTTCCA
>JALSRO010000451.1 GCA_026984715.1 Chromatiales bacterium
CAGATTGAATCTGCTCTCGGTCATGGTTCTCTCCTGTCAATCTCACAAAGACTGCAGGGCTAATAGCAAAAGCAGTGCCAACAACAAAACACGTGTTGCATCAGCATGTTAACAAAAACCATCGCTCCGAAGAGAGTGGGACGCGTCCCAACTTGGTGCATCTCACCATGGGTGGATGGAAGAGCATATATAAAGAGTCCCCGCTGCACCCGAACAGTGCATGTGTGGCATGCCGCCCGCAACCGGGCGGCCAGGATGACAACAAGAAGCCACGATATGACAGCAGGTTATCCGTCCCCAACCGACATGGAGGCGGTTGGCATACTGCTTGCTAATTCACCAGGTCTGACGAGTTAAAGAAGGAGTGGTATCTAGCCCCATGAAAGATGCAATCACCCGCACCACCTGTCCCTACTGCGGCGTCGGCTGCGGCCTGACCGCCACCCGCCGCACCGACGGCGGAATCGAGCTGCAGGGAGACCCGGATCATCCCGCCAACGGGGGACGGCTCTGCTCCAAAGGCTCGGCGCTGGGGCAGACCCTCGACCTGGAGGGGCGGCTGCTCCATCCGCAGCTGCACGGCGAACGGAGCGACTGGGAGAGCGCCCTGGGAGCGGTGGCCGACGGCTTCCGCCGGGTGATCGAGGAGCACGGTCCGGAGGCAGTGGCCTTCTACCTCTCCGGCCAGTTGCTCACCGAGGACTACTACCTGGCCAACAAGCTGATGAAGGGCTACATCGGCGCGGCCAACATCGACACCAACTCCCGGCTCTGCATGTCCTCCGCGGTGGCCGGCCACAAGCGCGCCTTCGGTTCCGACACAGTACCCGGCTGCTACGAGGACCTGGAGCGGGCCAAGCTGATCGTGCTGGCAGGAAGCAACGCCGCCTGGTGCCACCCGGTGCTCTACCAGCGCATCGTGCAGGCCAAACAGGAGCACCCGGATCTGAACGTGGTGGTGATCGACCCGCGCCGCACCGCCAGCTGCGACATCGCCGACCTGCATCTGCCCCTGCGCCCCGGCAGCGACGCGGTGCTGTTCAACGGCCTGCTGGTGCATCTGGAGCGGCAGGGGGAGCGCAACGACCTGTTCCTGGAGTACTGCACCGAAGGATTCCGGCAGGCGCTCAACGTGGCCGAGGCCACCGCCCCCACCATCGAGAGCGTGGCGGCCCGCTGCGGCCTGGAGGAGCGGCTGGTGGCGGAGTTCTACCGCCTGTTCGCCCGCACCGAACGGGTGGTGACCCTCTACTGCCAGGGGGTCAACCAGTCCAGCAGCGGCACCGACAAGGTGAACGCCATCCTCAACTGCCACCTGTTCACCGGCCGCATCGGCCGGCCGGGAACGGGTCCCCTCTCCCTCACCGGCCAGCCCAACGCCATGGGCGGGCGGGAGGTGGGCGGGCTGGCCAACCAGCTCACCGCCCACATGGAGCTGACCAACCCCCAGCACCGGGATCTGGTGCAACGCTTCTGGGGCTCGCCGCGGATGGCCGACCGGCCGGGGCT
>JALSRO010000452.1 GCA_026984715.1 Chromatiales bacterium
CCATACGAACCATCCAGTACAGCATGAGGCACAGGCCGGTCATCAGCAGCATCCCGTCAGCAGCACCCAGACGGTCGTCCATCAGCAGCAGCAGGCCGATGAGCATGGCGATGAACATCATCGGGTACTCCCGCTGAAGGGTGTCCGAGTGGACCAGCAGCGGCCTCGTCAGTGCTGTGGCACCCAGCACCAGTCCCATGTTCGCAATGTTGGAACCGAGCGCATTGCCCACGGCCACACCTGGATTCCCGTTCCATGCAGAGATGGCCGAGATCAGCATCTCCGGCGCTGAAGTTCCGAAGCCGACGATGGTCAGGCCGATGATCAGTGGGGAGATTCCCATATTGCGGGCGGTGGCGGCGGCACCGATCACGAAGCGGTCCGCACCCCATACGAGCAGGGTGAAGCCTGTAACGACGGCGGCGGCGGAGAGCAGCATGGTACTACTCCGCCCCTTCGACAACGTCGTCCGGTTCATCGTCTTCGAACAGGAAATCCTCTTCCGGCGATGGAGGGGGATTTCCATCGAACACCTGGTTTCTGCGCTGTTGCAGATAGGCATCGCGCAAGAATGCATAGGGGTCGAAGGTGGACTGCTCCAGGATGCGGCTGGCCGAGAGCAGATCGGCACGGGTATCGATCACCTCCAGTGCGAACAGCTCATTCTTGAGCCGCGGGTCATCGATATGTGTGTAGGGCTCGGTAAAGTAGTCGCCCCCCAGGCCGATGCTGTCGCGAACCGTACTGGGGCCCCAGAAAGGCAAAACGATGTATGCCCCCGGCGCCAGCCCCCAGTAGCCCAGTGTCTGGCCAAAATCTTCGTCGTGTTTCTCCAGCTGAAAGGCGGTGGCCACATCCACCAAGCCAAACAGTCCAAGGGAGCTGTTGATGGTGATTCTCCCCAGATCGGTCAGTGCGGCCTCCGGTTTTGCCTGCAACAGATTGTTGACCAGGGTTGTGACATCATCGAGATTATTGAAGAAGTTGGTGACCCCCTTGTCCACAAAGTCGGGGGTGACCGCCTGATATACTTTGGCGACGGGTTTTGCTACATATTTGTCCACTTTTTCATTGAAGGAGTAGATGGTCCGGTTGTAACGTTCCAGCGGATCGCTGGTCTCATAGCTGGCAGGCGTGGCGGCGCACCCTGCCAGCAGCGAAATAAACAGTGGCAGACAGAGCGCGAGGTGGAGAGGTGGCAACTGGTACACAGGTTTGGTTCATGGTGACGAAATCAGGAGAGGGCATTCTATCCAAAATGGGGCGGCTCGAGCCACTGTTTATTTTCAAGATGTGCCAGATCTGCGTACAATGCCAGATTTTCAGTGGCTTGCCAGGGGCTCGAAGCCACGTATTCCAGCATAATTTGAAAGGACGGCTTTTTGGTGAAAGGTGACACTTCGGGAGGGGCGCCAGTCCGGCGAACATCGGCACTCCCTTCGGTGAGGACACTACTGCTGTTCATGGTCCTGTTCGATCGAGGTATCGGCCGGGGGGGGCGGC
>JALSRO010000453.1 GCA_026984715.1 Chromatiales bacterium
CCTGGAGCGTACCGAAGGGCCAGTATCGGCCAACCGCGAGAACGGGCACCGCATGGCGGTGGTGATCGCCAACGTCTCCGGCCGGGATCTGGTGGGATTCGTGGATGAGGCCAAACAGCGGGTGGCGAAGCAGTACGCACTGCCGACCGGCTACTATCTCGAATGGGGCGGCCAGTTCGAAAACCAGCAGCGTGCGGCACAACGGCTCTCCATCGTGGTGCCGGTGGCGCTGGGGCTGATCTTTCTGATCCTGTTCTCCACCTTCCGTTCGGTGCGCCAGGCGGCGCTGGTGCTGAGCAACATCCCGTTCGCCATGATTGGCGGCGTGGTGGCCCTGTGGCTGACCGGAGAGTACCTGTCGGTACCCGCCTCGGTGGGCTTTATCGCCCTGCTGGGGATCGCGGTACTCAACGGAGTGGTGATGGTAACCTGGTTCAACCAGCTCATCGCCCTTGGGCATCCGGTGGGCAGCGTAGTGGTCGAGGGGGCCAAACGGCGTCTGCGCCCGGTAATGATGACCGCCAGCATCGCGGCCTTCGGCCTGGTTCCCCTGCTCTTCGCCACCGGACCCGGCTCCGAGATCCAGCGTCCGCTGGCAATCGTGGTGATCGGCGGACTGGTCAGCTCCACCCTGCTCACCCTGGTCATACTGCCCATCCTCTACCGCCGGTTTGGCGTCAGGAGCAACTGAAATGAGCAACACGCAAGAGATCCTTCTGTCCATCATCGCCTCACCCTCAGTAGAAGAGAACCTGGTGGACTGGCTGCTGGCGACCGATGAAGTCAGCGGCTTCACCAGCTTCCCGGTCAACGGCCACGGCAACTCGATTCACTCCATGAGCCTGGCCGAGCAGGTATCGGGAAGCCGGCGAAAAATACTGTTTCAGACCCACCTGCCGCAACCACAGGCGCTACAGCTTGTGGAAAAAATGAAGAAGGATTTCAGTAACTGCGATATCCACTACTGGATGGCGCCGCTGCTCGGCGCGGGGCGTCTGTATGAGGACAAACTGCAGGAGAACCCATCATGAACCACGAAAACACCATCCGGGTTTGGGACATTCCAACCCGCATCTTTCACTGGTCCCTGGTGATCTCGTTCACAATCGCCTACCTGACCACCGAAGATGACGACATCTGGCATATCTACTCCGGTTACGTCGTCCTTGCTCTCGTTGTTTTTCGCCTGCTGTGGGGTTTTGTCGGAAGCAGGCATGCCCGCTTCAGCGACTTTGTCTGCCCGCCGCGGGAGGTTATGCAGTATCTGCGCAGCCTGCTGTCCGGCAATCCCAAACGCTACACTGGACACAACCCCGCGGGGGGCTGGATGATAGTCGCCCTGCTGGCGAGCCTGCTTCTGGTAACAATCAGCGGACTGAAACTCTATGCTGTCGAGGAGGGTCTCGGCCCGCTGGCCGGAGTTACCATCGAGCTCTCCGTAATCGGCGCCAGCCACGCCAACGGCGATGAACACGAGGATGATGACGACAACGAGGAAGAGGAGTTCTGGGAAGAGCTCCACGAACTGTCAACCAACCTGACCCTGCTGCTGATTTTTCTGCATATTGGCGGCGTTCTGGTATCGGGCTTGATTCACCATGAAAATCTGGTCAAGGCCATGATAACCGGCAGAAAAAAAGCCTGAACGAAATTCAACCGGTGAAACCATTGCTCAAACCTGCAATACTGCTGCTCCCCCTGCTGACATTGACGGCGGCATCCCCGGCGCTGGCTGACAAGGAGGACGAACTCGACTACCGGGAAGCGCGCCGGCTAATGGAGAACGGCACCATACTGCCGTTGCAAACCATCTTGAAAAAGGTGCAGGGGAGCATTCTGGAGGTAGAGCTGGAGCATGAACGGGGGCTTTATCTTTACGAGATAGAGGTGCTGAACAGCAACGGTACTGTGACCGAGCTGGAGTTTGATGCCACAACTGGGAAACTCGTAAAAAGCGAACTCGAGGATTGAAAAATGCGCCTGCTGCTGGTGGAGGATGACAAACTGCTGGCCGAATCGCTGCGCAAAAACCTGGTTCAGCGCGGCTTTGCCGTGGATCTGGCGGATAACGGCATAGATGCCGAGTTCATGGGCAGCGAGGAGCCCTATGACATTGTCGTACTGGATCTGGGACTGCCCGGGCGCCCGGGGCTGGAGGTGCTGAAAAACTGGCGCAAACAGGAAAATCCGGTTCCGGTAATCGTCCTGACCGCCCGCGATGCCTGGCATGAAAGGGTGGAAGGATTCAAGGCGGGCGCCGACGACTACCTGGGCAAGCCCTTTCACGTGGAGGAGCTGAACGCCCGCATCCACGCCCTTATCCGCCGCAATCACGCCGTAAAAGGACAAACCCTGCAGGTTGGCGGACTTCGGCTGGACGAAGAGCAGCAACAGATTCATCTGCCGGATGGACGGATACTGGATCTGACCGGCACCGAGTTCCGCCTGCTGCGCTATTTCATGCTCAACCCCGGCAAACCGCTCTCCAAGACCCGGTTGACAGAGCATCTCTACGAACAGGACTTTGATCGCGACAGCAACCTGATCGAGGTCTATGTCAGCCGCCTGCGGGACAAGCTGGGCAAGGAGCGAATCCTCACCCGCCGCGGCCAGGGCTACATCTTCGTGGCAAAACAGTGAACTCCCTGGAACGCCGCCTGCAACTGGGCCTGGTATTGAGCCTGCTTCTGCTCATGGGGCTGTTCTGGATGGTGGGCAGCCAGTCGCTGCGCCAGCTAACCGAAAATTTCATTATATCGCGCCTGGAGCATGACGCAGAAAGCCTGCTGCGGGTCATTTCCGCCCATCCGGAGCGCCTGCTGCAACAGGAGGTCGATCCCATTTTCAACCTGCCTTTTTCCGGCCACTACTATCTTGTCCTGTTCAACGATGGGCGAAAATTCACCTCCCGCTCACTCTGGGACCACGCCCTGGAGATTCCGCGGCTTGCCCCCGGTGAAAGCCGGCGCCTGCACAGAACCGGGCCGTCTGGACAGCAGCTGCTGGTTCTGGTGGAGGGTTACGATCTGCAGGGAGTGAAGTTTACTCTCGCCGTAACCGAAGATCTGACCCCCATCGAGGCACAACGAGATCGGTTTACCCGCAACTTCGCTCTGCTCGGCCTGCTGGGGATCGCTGTCCTGCTCGTCATGCAGCGACTCGTGGTGCGCCGCTCATTCCGGCGGCTCGAACGGGTACGGGAAGATATCCAGCGCCTGGAACAGGGAGAGATTGAACGGCTCTCCGAAGATGTACCGGCAGAAGTGCTACCGCTGGTACAGGAGTTCAACCATCTGTTGCAACTGCTGGGCCAGCGTCTGGAGCGCTCACGAAATGCACTGGGAAACCTCGCTCACTCTCTCAAGGGCCCGCTCAACCTGCTGCAGCAATACTTCGATGGAGAACATGCTGCCCGAATCAAAGAGACGCAACAGGCCGGCGATCAGGTGAAGCGAATCTCCCGGCTGATGGAAAGAGAGCTGAAACGGGCGCGCATGGCGGGAGCCGGACTACCCAGCCGGCGTTTCGATCCCGCCACCGATCTACCTGATCTAGTCAACGTACTGAACAGCATCTACCATAAACGCCACCTGAAAATTCAATATGAACTGTCAGATGATATCTCCCCTTTTGGGGATCATGAAGACATGCTCGAACTACTGGGAAACCTGTTGGACAACGCCTGCAAATGGGCAGATTCAACGGTAAAATGTGCTGTTTTAAATGACGATGGTCAAATCATCATTACCGTGGAAGATGATGGGCCGGGGCTTTCCGACAAAGAGATAGGAACACTCACCAGGCGTGGCACCCGATTGGATGAAACAAAAGAGGGGCATGGTCTGGGACTGTCAATCGCCAAGGACATAGTCAACCTCTATAGCGGAAAAATTACTTTTGAGCGATCAGCGGAACTGAGAGGACTAAAAGTCACAGTCCTGCTTCGACAGTTAACATAAATTACAGCGGCATACCCTTTTGCTTTTATTAACCCGTATATGGTCTCCTCCCGTTTTGCAAGCCCTTGTGGTGGCAAATGACAGGGACAGGATTGCTTCCGTATATCCGGCCTGTTCAGCGGAGCCACGCTATCGGCTCCTGGCCTCGATGAAGATTCGCGCAGTTCGTCCTTGCCGGCATTGCGGTCTTTTTGACCTCCGGGTTAGTCAGGTTTTCGAACCGCCAGTCTGACCTGTTGTGTCATCTACGGCAACAAGAGACTTCGCAATCGTCGGCAGGTTTCCTCCCTTTCGGTTCTTGGCGTTACGCCTGTGTTCTTTGTTTCGATGGTCGCTCAGGCAGCCTGCCAGGCGGTCTTGTGCGCCAGAATTGCCCAGCCCACACGGGCCAGCTTGTTCGCCAGTGCCACCACCGCCTTGTTGTGCCCTCGCCGTTGTACCATCCGCTGAATCCAGCGGCTTAGCCGGTCTTCCTTGCCTGCCGAGCGCCGTACCACGGCCCGCGCACCATGGACCAACAGGCCGCGCAGATAGGGGTCACCCCGCTTGCTGATCCCCAGCAATACCGCCTTGCCGCCACTGCTGTGCTGTCGGGGAACCAGCCCCAGGGAGGCGGAAACCTCCCGGCCCCGACGGAATCCCGCTCCATTCCCCACCTGGCTGAAGAAGGCACTCGCTACCACCGGGCCAAATCCCGGGATGGTCTGCAACCGCCGGCACGCTTCGTGCTCCCGGACCACCTGCGCCAGTTCCCGGTCGTACGCCGCCAGGTGTGCCTCCAGTTCCAGTAGCTGATGCCATCCCTCACCCAGTAACCGGCGAAAACGTTTACTCAGGCCGTTGTCTGACGCCTCCAGCAGCTGCGGCAGGCGGCGTTTCAGCTCCGACACCCCGGGCGGTAATACAACTCCATACTCCCCCAGCAATCCCCTTATCTGGTTGACCAGTGCGGTACGCTCCTGAATCCGCCGAGCGCGTAACCGATGCAACGCCTGGATATCCTGCTCCTCTGTCGTCTTGACCGCCACAAATCGCATCTCGGGACGAACCACCGCCTCTGCAATGGCCAGTGCATCGTTATAGTCATTCTTGTTGCCGCGCAGATAGGCTTTCACATAGTGTGCCGGGTTCAACTTCACTTCATGCCCCAACTTGTTCAGCTCCCGTGCCCAGTAGTGAGAACTGGCGCAGGCTTCCATCCCAATCCGACAAGGTGGCTGCTGGGCAAACCAGGGTAATACCCAGTCACGGCGTAAACGCTTCCGGGAGCGTTGTTTGCCTCGGGCGTCGCAACACGCTCCCAACCAGGTATTTTTCGAGATTGAACCACCTGTTGCACTAGCAAGTTGAATCCGCGGTTGTTTGGGTAACAAAGTCACGAAAGTATGCTCCCGCCCTGCACCCATTGCATACTGGGCAGCGCTGCTGCTTGCCCGAAGCCCCTGCAATCTATACAATTTCTCCCATAGGGCTTGTTTTTCTTTCTAAAAGGGAAACATGGAATATCGCTCTATACCCATAGGATTTTGTATCCATGGGTAATAACAAACCAATCAAGGAGAATATCCCATGGCTAACACAGATTATATTGCCAATGTTAAAAAGTATGTTGCTGACGTTGATGAGGGGGTGGTCAGTGGAATCGTCAAGCACCTGGGGATCGCACTGCAAAGCAAGGATGCATCACTGGTATCCTGCTCAGACCCTTCCGAGCTGGAACGGGTAAGGAACAGCTTTCTGAAAAAGAAACTGGGTCGTACCGAAAGCGATGAACAGCTCGACGCAGCAATCGCTGAAGTTTGTCAACAGATGTCGGGGGAGAGAAACAAGTCCCGCGTCACCTTCTACTACCTGCTGGCGGTAAAGTTCAATCAGCAGTCACTGTTCGCCTGACTCCTGCATCATGAAACCAGCGCGGTTGCCCCCCCAGCCGCGCTCCACTTCCCCGGCGCGACGCCGATACCGGATGTTGCTGCGCCAACCAAACTGCCGCTGGAGCGGACCAGTCGATGACCATTTCCAGCATAGAGATGACACACTTCCGGGGCAAGCCGGGGGAGGGAGTTCCCGCGGCGCTACACCCAATAGGTTGTCCTGGTCATCACCTTGGACATCAACCCCATCAGTTTCCTGATGGGAAAGGGCAGCTCGGCGCCTCCGGCATGCAGGGCAACCGTGGCATGGTGCCCCTCGTCCAGCTTCATCTGCTCCAGGATGGCCCGGCTTTTCCGGTCGTTCGGCGACATCCTGGCCAAGTGTTCATCCAGATGGCGGATCACCTGATGCTCGGTTTCGGCGACAAACCCAAGACTCCACCTGTCACCCGCAGCCCCAGCCACGGCCCCGATGGTCAATGAGCCGAAATACCACACCGGGTTGAGCAGGCTGGTTCGGATGCCCAGCTCATGGGCACGCTGCTCACACCAGACCAGGTGGTCGTTCTCTTCCTGTGCCGCCCGTTCCATCTTCTCCCGCACCTCGGGCAGCCGTGCTGTCAGCGCCTGCCCCTGATAGAGCCCCTGGGCCGACACCTCGCCGGAATGGTTGATGCGCATCAACCGGCCCGAAAGGCGGCGCTCCTCTTCAGTGAGTTCCGTCTCTTCATGCGCAGTGGCCGGATTGGGGCGCTCGGTAACAGGAGGACGACCCAGCAGGGTGCGCAACCCGATATCAAAGTTCATCAACATGTTGTCGATCGTGCTGTATGTGCGCCCGCTCATCGGACTCTCCTGCGCTGGTAAACCAACCGTAAAAAATCACCGCCGGCTATCGCCGCCCGGCGCTTTGCCGTGTAAACTGAATCCGGCTGCCCAATGCTACTATTGGAGCAGATACGAACGCAACAGACAATCAGTGGTTCCGAACAGGGCACCGACGTCGAATGAGCAGTGACACAAAAGGTAGAGGGGATTTAGTCATGAAGCTGTCAACAGAGGTTTTCTTCACTCGGAGTAGAGCCGGCATCCTCAAATATTGCATGGTGCTCCTCTCCATTCTAGCCTTAGTGCTTGGCGGATGTGGAAGCGGAAACTCGGAAAACAGCGATCCCGAACGGGATATACAGGGCAGTACCGAGTCCGACAACCATGGAACTGGTGACTCTACCAATCCCGACTCGAATCCTGCCGACTCGAATCCTGCCGACTCGAATCCTGCCGACTCGAATCCTGCCGACTCGAATCCTGCC
>JALSRO010000454.1 GCA_026984715.1 Chromatiales bacterium
CATCGAGGCCCTGCGCACGCTGCGCATGATTCACTACGCCTACTGGATCGGTTCCCGCTGGGAAGACCCCGCTTTTCCCCGTGCCTTTCCCTGGTTCAACACCGTGCGTTACTGGGAAGAGCATATCCTTTCGTTGCGGGAGCAGTCCGCACTGATGGAGGAGCCTCTCCTCACCTGGAGCCCAGCATGACACCTGACTCACAGGCGGACAGGGAAGATGGTACCCAGCATCTTGAGGTGCAACGACAGAACAAGCCTTGTACGGTCATCGAACCTTGAAGTTATGCCGGTTGCGGAAGCAGCTGTTTGACCTGGTTCAGAACCGCCTTCTCCGATATGAGATCGGCCAGGGTATATTTGTCGAGCGTCTCGAGGTAGGCAGTGACAGCCTGACACAGAATGCCATAAAGACGGCAGTTGGGAAGCAATGGACACTCCATTGCTTCACAATTGACCGGGTTGAGCATGTTCTCGACCTCCCGGACCACCAACCCCAGATTGATCTTTCCTGGCGCCTTGCCCAGCCGGATTCCCCCTCCCCGACCCCGTTGGGTATGGATGTATCCCAATCTCCCCAGATTATGCACCACTTTGACTACATGATTGCGCGAGATCCCGTACCCCCTGGCAATGTCGGCAACATGCCCCAACTCCATCGGAGGCAGCGCCGACAGATAGATGAGCACTCTCAAAGAGTAGTCGGTGTAACGGGTAAGTTGCATGGTGCTAAGTGCTCCGTGTCCAGCCAGAACCCATTTCGTTCAACCCCAGATTCAGGCCGTACATCCATCCATTGACAACACGATAACTTGCATCTAGCATACAGATATTGTTTTAGGTACTTGTCTATTCTGGCAGCCAGCCCTTTCAAGGTTAATGCAAACCTGATGCCAGCGCAACGTCTAAATCAATGCCGAACCCCCTCTCAAACATGCATGTGAAATACATATCAAGGAGGCAGCAATGTCTGAACGTATCACCAAAAGCATGGCCAGAAACATCTATTTTGGGGGAAGCCTGTTCTTCTTCCTGTTTCTGATCGGTTTGACATTCGACACCATGGGCGAACTTCCCAAACGCGATAACCGGGAAAACATCACAGCGAGCGTCGCCCTGGGGAAAAAGGTGTGGGAAGAGAACGATTGTATCGGATGCCATACGCTGATGGGTGAAGGAGCCTACTACGCACCCGAGTTGGCAAACGTGTTCAATCGCCGTGGTAAAGGAGATGAAAAGACCTTCAAACAGTTCATGAAGGTGTGGATGTCTATCCAGCCGATGGACAAACCCGGCCGCAGGAAGATGCCACAGTTCAACCTGAGCGATGAGGAGGTCAACGGCCTCGCCGATTTCCTGATCTGGACGTCGCGAATCAACGATAACGACTGGCCACCCAACATCGAAGGTTAATCGGGAACCACCCTGGAATCGGAGAAAAACCAATGAAATATGAATCACAAAAAGTAGCCAAGCCCTACTTCATATTCGCCCTGATACTGTTTGCCGGCCAGGTACTCTTCGGGTTGATCATGGGCATGCAGTACATCGATGGAGATACACTGTTCCCCTATATTCCCTTCAACGTTGCCCGAATGGTGCACACCAATCTGCTGATCGTGTGGCTGCTGTTTGGCTTCATGGGGGCCGCCTATTACCTGATCCCGGAAGAGTCGGAGACCGAGCTGTTCTGCCCGAAACTCGCCATCGTCATGTTCTGGGTATTTGCGGCTGCAGGTGTTGCCACTATTCTGGGATATCTGCTGGTACCCTATGCAGAGCTCGCCCGTTTGACCGGCAACGTGATATGGCCGACCATGGGAAGGGAGTTCCTGGAACAACCCACCATCACCAAGCTGGGCATCGTGGTGGTTGCCCTCGCCTTTATCTTCAACATCGGCATGACAGTACTGAAGGGGCGCAAGACCGTTATCAATCTAATCCTGATCACCGGTCTGATCGGTCTTGCAGTGTTCTTCCTGTTCTCGTTCTACAATCCCATCAATCTCGCACTGGACAAATTCTTCTGGTGGTGGGTCGTTCACCTCTGGGTCGAAGGGGTATGGGAGTTGATTCTGGGCGCCATTCTGGCCTTTGTGCTGGTCAAGATCACCGGAGTCGATAGGGAGTATATCGAAAAGTGGCTCTATCTTATCATTGCGCTCACTCTCATCTCCGGCCTCGTAGGGATGGGCCATCACTACTACTGGATCGGAACGCCGAAATACTGGCTGTGGTTGGGCTCGTTCTTCTCGGCACTGGAACCCATTCCGTTTTTCATGATGATGCTGTATGCATTCAGCGTGGTCAAAAAACGCCGCATCAATCCCAACAACAAGATAGCCACCACCTGGGCGCTGGGTACTGCCACCATGGCGTTCCTCGGTGCCGGTGTATGGGGTTTCATCCACACACTGGCTCCGGTCAACTACTATACTCATGGCACGCAGATCACCGCAGCGCACGGGCATCTGGCCTTCTTCGGCGCCTACGCGATGATTGTGATGACCATCATCTCCTACGCCATGCCCATTCTGCGCGGCCGGGAAGAGGGTAATCCACCCGAGGCGCAAAAGGTTGAACGGATTGCTTTCTGGCTGATGTGCATCAGCATGATCGGGATCACCCTGGCGCTCACCGCTGCCGGCGTATGGCAGGTTTCCCTGCAACGTCTTCCGGAAACAGGCGCTACCGGGTTCATCGACACACAGACCCAGATCAACCCAGTCTACTGGATCCGGCTACTGCTCGGCCTCCTGTTTACGGCGGGGCTGGCTGCCTATCTGGCCAGCTTCTTCATCTCCGGGAGAACCGAAAGCAGAAGTGCGTAGTGCACAGTGAAGGAACAGGGCCCCATGCAACCTGGCGTGGGGCCCTGTCCTGCTCCGGAGGAGAATCGTGGAAGAACAGGTCGGCAAACTCTGGCACAGTTTCATTACAGGCCGGACGGTAACCGGCTATCCACAGGCAGCCATCCCCTTTGCAGAGCACTCCCACAGACTCAGCACCTTCTATCGTGCAATGGGAGGCGACCCGGCAAAGACCATGGGCTGCGCTGACAAAAGAAGACTCCGCACCAGGCGCGCCTGGCTGGCTCGCATCGCGGGAACACAGAAACGGTTTGCGGTGGCCTGGCAGGATGAAAAAGGGGTCTATTTCCCTGAACGGATAGCGCTGTTTCCACAACCGGAACTCAACCAGACACTCTATTACTGGCTCGCAGCGATGGCTGCGCAGTTACCCCTCCATTTTGACTGGTTTCGGGACAATCAGCTGGCAACAAAAACGCTGCTGGAAAGATATCCCGGATTCAGGAAACACTACCGGATGATGGCGTCCGCCCTCATCGCACAGCGAACAAATCTTGTCTGCAAAACAGAGGCTGAAAGAGAGCGGGAAAAGGCCATCGTACATGCACTCAACCACCCGGCTGACTGCACGAAACTGCCGGCAGCGGAGAGAGAGAGCTATCCGGTTGAATTGTGGCTCTACCCTGCCCTGTCCATACAACTCACCCCACAGAATGATGATCAACCACTGCCGCAACAGGACTCGGCGCAGCAGCAGACAGAAACAGTAACCATCCGCAAACAGGCAAAGCGGACAGACGACAGCAAAAAAACCGACGGGCTACTGGTGTTCATTCCCGACAGCCTGTTCAGCTGGACCGAACATATCAATATGGATCGTTCAGAAGATGATACCTTCGATGAAGATGCCGCATTCATTGCCCAGGATCTGGATGATCTGACGCTGGGAAACCGGGAGGACGGAATCGCATCCCGGCTGAAAATCGATCTGGACCTTCCCTCCTCCGATGCGGATGATTTTCCGGTCGGCCGAGGCATCCGCCTGCCGGAGTGGCACTATAAACACCGCAGCTATATCGACAACTACTGCCTGCTGCAGCCACTGGTCAGCTCTGAAGCGGAACCAACAGAGCTGCCCCGCCACCTGAAGCCGGTGGCAAAAAGGCTGAAAGGCCAGCTGGACAGTTTCCGGCTGGGGAGGAACCGGCTGAGACGACAACTGCTTGGCGACGAGATCAATCTGGACGCTTGGCTGGAACACACCACCAGCGCCACGCAGCAGGCAACAGCACAGAACTTTTTCAATCGCATCGATCCGCACCACCGGGATCTCTCCACTCTGATCCTCGCTGATCTCTCTCTCTCCACCGAAGCGGCCATCGACAACGATACGCGGGTCATCGATGTAATTCGTGACTCCCTGCTGCTGTTTGGCGAAGCCATCCACACACTGGGCGACAATTTCGCCATGTATGGATTCTCCTCCGTGCGCAACAAGATGGTTCGCTACCATATTCTGAAAAATTTCTCCGAGAGCTATGACGATGCCGTACGTGGCCGTATTCAGTCTGTTAAACCCGGATTCTATACCCGGCTTGGAACGGCCATCCGGCAGTCCACCAAAATATTGTCCCGGCAGAGCTCCGAACATAAACTGTTACTCATCGTCAGCGACGGCAAACCCAACGACATCGATCGCTACGAAGGCCGTTACGGCATTGAAGACACCCGCAAGGCAGTTCAGGAGGCAAAGGCCGAGGGTCTTACCCCGTTCTGCATCACTGTGGACAGCGACGCCAACGACTACCTGCCCTACCTGTTCGGGAACCGCGGGTACAGTGTCATCCACAACAGCCTGAAACTACCCCAGGTACTGCCCGAAATCTATCTCGGCCTCACGCAATGAGCGGCGGCCAAAAGGAGGACGACATGACCAACCGCTGTTACTACCTGCCCCAGAACAACGAAATCGAACTGTTCACCTACGCCGCCGAACTGCAACTCCCGGTACTGATCAAAGGACCGACCGGCTGCGGAAAAACCCGCTTCATCGAACACATGGGAGAAAAACTGAACCGGCCGGTATATACCGTTGCCTGCCACGACGACCTGACCGCCGCGGATCTGGTCGGGCGCCACCTGATCAACGCGGAAGGCACCTACTGGCAGGATGGCCCGCTGACCAAAGCGGTCCGGGAGGGTGGCATCTGCTATCTGGATGAGGTAGTAGAGGCACGCAAGGATACCACGGTGGTGCTCCATCCCCTGGCAGACTACCGCCGCGTCCTGCCGCTGGATCGCACCGGAGAGATCATCCAGGCACATAAGGATTTCATGCTGGTGGTCTCCTACAACCCCGGTTATCAGAACCTGTTGAAAGGAATGAAACCCAGCACCCGGCAGCGCTTTGTCTCCCTCCAGTTCAGCTACCCGGAAGAGCAGCAGGAGGCCGAAATCATCGTGGCGGAAACAGGTATCGACAACCAGACCGCCCGGCAACTGGTCACTCTTGGCAAAGAGATCCGGCGTCTCAAGGATCACGATCTGCAGGAGATGGTCTCAACCCGGCTACTGGTCTATGCCGCACTGCTGATCGAAAAAGGGTTCCCCAAAAGGGACGCCTGCATTCACTGCCTGGCGGAATCACTCACCGACGATACGGAGACATTCCAGAGCCTCGAGCAGCTGATCAATCTGCATTTCCTGTCTGACAAAGAGCGGGCTGCTTGACTACGCTGACCAACGACGGAAAAAAATCGTTACCCCACACCCACACACCGGGGAATCCCGCCGTATGGGTATTCGTACTCTCGGAAATGTCCGAGTTTGCGTTCTTTTTTATCGTTTTTCTGGTCGTCAAGCTGCTCCACCCCGAGCTGTTCAGCACAGGCCCGGCACAACTGAACACCCTGGCCGGACTGGCCAACACGGCACTGCTGATCACCAGCAGCTGGTTCGTCGCCAACGCAGTCAAGGCGACCAAATCCGGCCACCGCGAAAAAACCATCAGCTGGCTGGCACTCACCATCGCCGCTGGGCTGCTCTACTGTGCGATCAAATATCTGGAGTACCGCTGGAATGTCGACCACGGAATCACAACCCGCACCAACCTGTTCTTCTCCCTCTACTACTATCTGGCATTCAACCATCTGCTGCATGTGCTGATCGGCATCTGCGTCATCGGCTGGGCCCTGTTGCAGAGCTGGCTGGGAGCCTATGACGCCGAGGATCACGAAGGACTGGAGGGTGCTGCAACCTACTGGCACATGATTGATCTGGTGTGGATTCTTCTTTTCCCCCTGCTCTATATCGTGGGATAACAATGCGCCACCTTACCCAAAATTCATTAAACAGAACATGGTTAATACTCATCGGCTTGACACTGCTCACAACGGCAATCGCAGAGAGCAGCGCGTTGACCACAGTTTCTGTTACCGCCATCACCCTGATTGTCATCGTAAAGGGGCGCCTGATCATCCGGGAATATATGGATATGAAGAGCGCAAATCCCGTGCTCTACTGGGCTCTGATCGCCTATATGGTACTGTTCTCCACCGCCATGCCGTTGAGCTTCCTGTTCGGGTAACCGGCAGCTCGCTCCAGCTCCATCGACCCAATCACCGGGCGAGCCATTGACCTGGCAACGATATGTGTCACATTCGGCACCTCCCGCACCGCTCAATGAAAATCTCTCGATGAGATCTCCAGCTCACCCAGCCACTGGCTGCGATCCTCCAGCCGGCCGGCGATGAGGTGCAGCACCCCCTCCTCCTGCTGTACGGTGCCGCTCACCACCAGCAGCCGCGCCTTGAGCAGGGGTTTGCGCTGGGCCTCGGCGAATTTCGGCCAGACGATGACGTTGCTGTTGCCGGTCTCGTCCTCCAGGGTGACGAAGATGACCCCGCTGGCGGAGCCGGGGCGCTGACGGCCGATCACCAGCCCTGCCACCCGTGCGTGACTGCCGCTGGGGAGCTGCCACAGCTCCCGGGCGGTGCGGATGTTGCGCCGGCGGAGCCGTTCCCGCAGCAGTGCGAGAGGGTGCTGTTTCAGGCTGAGGCCGGTGCTGGCGTAGTCGGCGATCACCTCCTCTCCCTCGCTGGGGCGGCGCAACAGGGGGGGCGCTTCGCGGAAACGCGGGGCGGAGAACAGCGGCAGCGGGCGCTCGGTGCCGCTCACCTCCCAGTGGGCCAGGTGGCGGTTGCCGCTGATGCCGCGCAGGGCGTCCGCCGCCGCCAGCGCTTCCAGATCCTCCCGGGCGAGA
>JALSRO010000455.1 GCA_026984715.1 Chromatiales bacterium
GCCGATAGGGTTCAGCCACCAGCGGCAGCCCGGCCTGCGTAGCGAGGATGATGCGCCGATCCAGCTTGTCGAGAACCGCGGCTTCAGCGGTCATAGAGACAGATACCTCACAGCTCAAATTTCAACCCCACGAAAAACTCCTCCTTTTTGGGCATGTTGTACACGCGATAACCGGTGATAAGCTCAATCCGTCCCAGCACCTCCGGGATACGCCCTGGAGTTTCCGTGGCAATGACGAACCACATGTTCAGGCGGTGATCCCGGGCATAGTTGTGCGCCACTTCGGGAAACTCATTCACCTGCCGGGCGACCCGCTCGAAGTCACTATCGGAGATACTCATGGCGCACAGGGTCAATCCGCCGCCCATCCTCCCGGCATTGTACATAGGCCCGAATCGGGTAAGCCGGTTGTGCGCCAGCATCGCTTCCAGACGGTGCAGCAGCTCTGCCTCGCCGATGCCTAACTGCTCCGCCACCCGGGCGTAGGGCCGCTCGCATATGGGGAACCCCTCCTGCAGTCGGTTGAGGATGGCGCGATCCAGATCATCCATCGGGGAACCCTCTTTCAAGACGCCGGGGATCTGCGTCCAGCAGCCTATTTGAACAAGAACCGGCAGGATGGGAGACAGGGCCACAGGGGAGTGCGATGCCGTCCATCTCCACTCGCAGTATGCACGCAACCAATGTCATGGTTCTCCAAAGCTGCGGGAGTGGCGATAGTGTCCGCCTCGCTGCTTGAAACGTCGGCCACTGAACAGCACCTGGTGCGCAATTCCGTCCAGGTCCAGCTCATCGATGAGCCGCTCGATGGCGGCCAGCACACTCTTGCGGCTCACCCCGTGAATCATGCAGAAAAGGTTGTAAGGCCAGTCCGGAAGCCGTCTGGGGCGATGGTAACAGAGCGTGACGCAACGCTGCGCGCCGAGCAGCGAGCCCGCTTCATCCAATCTCTCGTCCGGTACATCCCACACCACCATCGCATTTGCGTTGTATCCCAGTTCTCGATGCCGGACGACCACCCCGAGACGTTTTATGATTCCTGCGGCCTGCATTTCGGCGATACGCCCAATGACCTCCTCCTCCCCCATATCCAGTTGCCGCGCCAGCTCCGCATAGGGGCGGCTCACTAGGGGAAGGCCGTCCTGGATGGAAGCTATCAGACGGTAGTCCCTTTCGGTCAACACCATAACGGGAATCCCAAATCGATATGGTACGACTTGATCAGAGGCAGGCTCATCACCGGCAGACCCGAATGTGCCTCGATCTCCGCCAGAACCTGTTCGAGACGCTCCTGATCCGGTGCAGTTATCACAAACCAGAGATTGAGCCGATGATGGCGCTCATAGTTGTGGTTTACCTCATCATAGGAACTGATGTAGTTCGCGACCGCCTCCAACCGCCCGGCGGGAACTGCCATGGCTGCAAGGGTACTGGATCCGATCCGCCGAGCCTTGAATACCGGACCCACACGGCTGATGTAGCCCCTGGACTGGAGTGTCCCGAGTAGATGCAGGACCTGCTCCTCGCTGGTCTCGAGACGGCGCGCGACCTCCGCAAAGGGGGTGGACGACAGGGGGAGTCCATGCTGAAACTCGTTCAGCAGCCGCTTTTCAAGTGGCGACAAATCGACCTCTTGCCGATCAAATAGGGACGATGTTTCAGTCAGGTGGATTTCTGCAGACATATCACAGCCCCGTCTTGTGCGCTCTTACCGTGAAAAAGATACCGCTTGGCTTGGCCACCGGAAGGGAGGCGAGCTGTTGCATGGAGCGGGTATCATAGACCTTGACCCGATCCTGATCGCGCACCGAGATCCATATCTCCCCGCCACGGGGGGCAAACTCCATATGCAATGTTCCCTTGCCTGTTTTGATGGTCTTGACGATATTCAGGCTCTCAGTATCGATCACCTGAATGGTGTCATTGTCCGGAAAGGCGAAATTCACCCATATCTGACGCCCATCGGGGCGGGCCATCACGAAAACCGGCTGGCCATGTACTGGAATACTGCCGACGGCCTTCCACTCCCGGGTGTCCACCACCAGAACCTCGTGATACCCTACAGCAGGCAGAAAAGCCCGTTCACCCGCAATCGCCCACCCTTCCAGATGGGGCATCTTGTAGACCGGCAGCTTCCGTTCACCCTTTCCATAGTGATCCAGAATACGGCGTGGGCCATGCTCTGGATGCCAGAGGTCGAGCAGTACCACTCCATCCTCCCCAAACAGGCCGGCGATATAGTAGCGACCGTCCGGCGTGATCAGACCATCGTAGGGTTGCCGCCCTACATCCCTGAACTTCCGAATCGCCGGGGATTGCGGATTGCTGAGATCGGCAATCCATATTTCTCCACTATCGAACAGGCTGAACACAAAACGTTGATCCGGCGCATCCACCAGACCAACTGTCTTCGAACGCCTGGAATTGCCAATCGGAGTAGCCGGAATATCCGCCACCTCCGCCAGGCTTTCCGCCGAAAACAGTTTCACCCCGCCAGGTTCATAGTTGGACACCGCCACGAGCGTTCCATCCTGGGAGATGGCACCCCCGATACTGTTGCCCCCCTGCACGATACGTTTCACCACCGTACCGCACAGCAGATCCACCTTCGACAGCCCACCATCGCGACCAAAGAGATAGGCGTAACGCGCATCTCGTGAATAGACGACCGAAGCATGGGAGAGATCTCCCAACCCCTTGATACGGGAGAGTATCTTGTGATGGGTCGTGTCCACCACGACGACACTTCCCGCGGCCCTCTCCACAATGACACCGAGGTCGCCGGTCCCGCGAACCAGGCACTCTCCACCCAGAGCCACACCGCTCGCTGCATATACCAAGGCCAACGATAGTATGACGAGCGAATGGCGAATCACGGCGCCTTCCCCTGCTTAAGAAAGCCGGCCAGCCAGGTTGCATCCTGAGCCGACAGAAACGGTTGCCAAGGTGGCATGGGAGTGCCGGGGCGGCCACGTAGAATGGTGTCCGCCAACTGCTCTACCGTATAGGCCCGCAGACGTTCCGGTTTCAGCGCCGGACCCAGCCCCCCTTTCAAGCTCATACCATGGCACGCACCGCAGTCATGCCGGAGCAGATAGCGAAGCTCCTGTTGCCTTTGCGCATCCGGTGCAGCAAACCCTGCCGTCACGGCAACCAGAAGGATGGCAGCCACCAGATAGCCAGTCGTTCTCCTCACTGAACCTTCTCCCAACCTGGAGTTGCTTTGAAAACAGCAACAATTTCACGGTTTCGAATGTATCAGGTTATCCAGCGGAGGGGCCTTGACATCGGTCAAGGCAATCCCCCGTTTCCGATCACGGCTCACCGCAGCCGAATGAGACAAATTTTGCAATCCTTGCATCAATTCCCGTTAGAATAGTTGTCGATGATCCAGTCAGCCCTCCAGATTCTCCGTACCACTTTTGGTTACGAGCAGTTTCGCCTGAATCAGGAGGCAGTCATCGACCATCTGATCAAGGGCGGAAGCGCACTGGTGCTGATGCCCACCGGCGGCGGTAAATCACTCTGCTACCAGATACCGGCCATGGTACGCAGCGGAACCGGTATCGTAATCTCTCCCCTGATAGCCTTGATGCAGGATCAGGTGAGCAGCCTCATCCAACTGGGAGTGCGTGCTGCCTTTCTCAACTCTACTCTGGCTGTATCCGATGCAAAAAGGGTGGAGCAGCAGCTGCTCGATCAACAGCTGGATCTGCTCTATATCGCGCCTGAGCGGCTGTTGACCCCCCGGATGCTGGATCTGCTGCAACGCACACCGCTGGCCCTGTTCGCCATCGACGAGGCTCACTGTGTCTCCCAGTGGGGTCACGATTTCCGTCCGGAGTACATCCAGCTATCGATTCTCCAGGAGCGGTTCCCGCAGATACCCCGCATCGCGCTCACGGCCACAGCGGACGAGACGACTCGGGCCGATATCCTGCAACGTCTCGGACTCCAGCGTGGCAGATCATTCATCAGTGGATTCGATCGTCCCAATATCCGTTATCGAATCACCGAAAAGCGTAACGCAAGAGAGCAGCTGCTGAGCTTCCTGGAGAACGAACACCGGGGGGATGCAGGTATCGTTTACTGCCTCTCGCGTAAAAAGGTGGAGGATGCTGCGGATTGGCTGAGACAGCGAGGCTGGAATGCCCTGCCCTATCACGCCGGAATGACCACCGAACAGAGAGAACGCAACCAGAGACAGTTTCTGACAGAAGAGGGGGTCGTCATTGTCGCCACTATTGCGTTCGGCATGGGGATCGATAAACCGGACGTGCGTTTTGTGGCCCACCTCGATCTGCCAAAGAGCCTGGAGTCCTACTACCAAGAGACCGGTCGCGCGGGCCGCGACGGCCAGCCGGCCGATGCCTGGATGGCCTATGGACTGCAAGACGTGATCATGCTGCGGCAGATGCTGGAGTCCTCACAGGCGGAAGAGCGTCATAAACGCATTGAACGGCAAAAGCTGGAAGCGATGCTGGGCCTGTGCGAAGTCACCGGCTGCCGTCGTCAGGTACTCCTCTCCTACTTCGGGGAACGCCTGGATCGACCCTGCGGCAACTGCGACACCTGTCTGGAGCCGCCTCAAACCTGGGACGGAACCGAAGCGGCGCGTAAGGCACTCTCATGTATCTACCGCACCGGACAGCGCTTTGGTGTCAACTACCTGATCGATATTCTGCTGGGCAAGACGAATGAGCGAAATCAGCGCTTTGGACACCACAAAATCAGCACTTGGGGCATCGGCACCGAACTGGACAGCAGTCAGTGGCGTTCGGTATTCCGGCAGCTGGTCGCATCGGGCTATGTCACCGTGGATATCGATGGACACGGTTCCCTCCGCCTCACCGACCAGTGCCGCCCTCTGTTACGTGGAGAACAGCGCCTGATGCTGCGCAAAGACAGAAAAAAGGAGCCAAAGCAAAAACCGGCACACTCCCGTCGATCCTCATTCGTAAGCGATAGCGATCGCCGACTCTGGGAAGCACTCCGTAACCTGCGAAAAGAGTGCGCCGATCAACAGGGAGTACCGCCCTATGTAGTATTTCATGATGCCACCCTGATGCAGATGGCAGAGTTACGTCCCAGGACGCTCTCCGAATTCAAAGAGATATCCGGCGTCGGACAACACAAACTTGAGCGCTATGGGGAGCAGTTCGTCGCCCTGATTTGCAACCATGACGAAACCGGAGAAATCGTGTAACAGCAATCCCTCCACAGATAGCATGTTTCCCCATCTCTCCTTTCCGGAACACAACCCGTCCCGAATCTTCACTTTGGAGGCGATCATTGGATTCTGGCATGGTTTCAATATATTGTTTCCGGGTTGATAATTGTAACAGAAACGAAAACTCTGCCCTCATGTGGGACAGGTGTTATAATTGTGCGATACAGTTCACTGAACTTTGCCGTAAAATATGATCCTGCAAAGTCCCGCTGCCTCTGCTGTCGAACAGTTGTGGCATCGAAAGGGATTCCGAACAACCAGGCTACTCTTCCGCATGAGTTTCTTTTCAAAACTCTTCCGCTCCCCTGTGGCCGTGACGGTTCTGTTTGCAAACCTGTCGCTCTCACCCTCTTTCGCCCTGGCCGCAAAAGGGCTCATCCCCCACTCCTACACCAAAATCGGTATCGGAACGGAATGGTTCAGGTGGGAGGGGAGCGAACCTGCCGCCTCGGAGGCCGGCCCGCGTCTCACCCTGGCACTCTCGGCCGACAACTTCCAGCGTTACGAACCCGGGGCTGTTTTCGGGCTGGAAGGAAAACTCTATGCCGGCCGGGTCGACATGAAAGGGAACACCCCATCCGGCAAGACCTTTGAAACCTATTCCGACTATCTGGGGTTACGTCTCGAGGGACTGCTTGGATATGGAGGCAACCGCACCAACGTATTCGCTGTTCTGGGTGCAGATGCGTGGCAACGCAACGTCCACGATAGTGTCGGTGACGATAACAACGTACCATTCTCCGGTTTTGCCGAAAAACATCTGATTGTCTATGGAAAGCTTGGAGGCACCATCCGGGAGTATGACTACTACACTGATTTGGGTTTTCCATTACCGTTTGAGATCAGCGCAGGATTCAAATTCCCGCTGTTCGTCTCCACTATCCAGGATAACAATGGCGGCAGAGCGGAAGCAGCCATTCCGGTGGGAGGAACCAACACCATCTTTGTCCAGCTCTCCAAACGATTCTGGATCAAATATGCCATCTCCATCTACTCGGAGTTTTACCAGGTCGATGATCTCTCCAGAACCTTCAACGAAGGAGTGACCGGAGACGAAGCAACCATAAAACGGTTACAGAAAGATATTTCCATCGTGGGCCTGCAGCTCAGCCGTCGTTTCTGAAACTGCTTCGGGAATCTCGACATGTGAACACTGGTGGGTTGTCCACCACCAAACCCGGAAGAACTCTTTCTCGCAGCGCCCTCCACCCCGTTTCCACGGATTCCAGATTGAATTGAGAAACAGTTAACTTTCTCCCGCCTGTGGCCGACTATACTATCGACCCGGTAACAATATAGTCGCATTCAGGGCTTCAGCAGGTGCCGGAACAAGGCGCAGTGTGCAGGCAAGGGGCGCCCCCTTCGGGCGGACGTCTGGTTGGCCATTCGTGGCGTTGCAGTAGCTTGCGCCTGACCGCCCGGACACCCGCTGAATCTTGCTTTACTATCGTTGGTCATAGTAGTCATAGTAATTGAGAAGCGATCCCGCTGATTGGCCGAGGAGCGATACCATGGTTGAATGGTTGATAGGAATATGGTTTGTGATCTCCGTGTTCGCAACCCTGATATTCTGCAGCGCTGCGCGGATGTTTGTTTCCGAGCCGGATCGGAAAGAGCCGAAAAATCAGGAAACGACTAATACGGCGGTAATCATTCCGGTTCCCCGGGGCAGGCATCGGAAGAAGGAGATGGACAGGCGGATGGCGGGTTAATATTAACCCGGCAACAATATATACCGTATTCAGCCGTGGCGTGCCGGTTCGCAGCAAGGTGGCCCATCGCCGTTGTAGCCACTCTACAGCAAGATGGGGTAACGCAGCCTGCGGGCCGGCAC
>JALSRO010000456.1 GCA_026984715.1 Chromatiales bacterium
CAGGGCCGGTGGCTGCTTCTCAATCAGCTCGCCGCTCAACCGGCCGATCACCGGAGCGCCTCTGTCATGGAGCGAACCTGCCGGGAGTGGCAGTGGCACAGTGCGGTCGCCAGGGCATCGGCGGCATCCGCCTGGGGCGATGCAGGGAGCCCCAACAACACCGTCACCATGTGCTGGACCTGCTCCTTGGCGGCGCGGCCTCTACCGACCACCGCCAGCTTGATCTGCGCCGGAGTGTATTCGCTCACCGGAAGAGACTGTACCGCAGCCGCACAGATGGCCGCTCCACGCGCCTGGCCCAGCTTGAGGGCCGAACCGGCATTGCGGTGCATGAATACCCCCTCCACCGCAATCTCGTCGGGATGGTGCTGCATGATAATGTCGCTGATTCCCTCGAATATGGACTTCAACCGTTCCGGCAAGAGATCACCCTGCACCCGGATACAACCGCTGGTCACATAGGCAGACTGCTGTCCATCCTGATCGACGATCCCAAACCCGGTGATTCGGGAACCGGGGTCGATACCGAGGACGCGGACGCTCATTCCGTCAGCCGGGCCAGAACCTCGGCAGGGATGTCCGCGTTACTGTATACATTCTGAACGTCATCGAGATCCTCCAGCGCATCCACCAAACGGAGAACCTTCTGGGCGTCGTCCTGTTCCAGGGAGACGGTAGTGGAGGGTCGCATGGTCACCTCCGCATACTCCGGCACCATGCCGGCCCCCTCCAGCGCCCGTTTCACCTCCGCAAACTCTTCGGCCGAGGTGAGCACCTCGAAGCTGCCATCGTCGGCACTGACCACGTCTTCCGCTCCCGCTTCCAGCGCCGCCTCCATGAGCCGCTCTTCATCGCAGCCAGCACCAAAACCGATCACACCGGCCTTGGAAAAGAGGTAGGCCACCGATCCATCGGTACCCAGGTTGCCACCCGCCTTGCTGAATGCGTGACGCACCTCGGCGACGGTCCGGTTGCGGTTGTCGGTCAGACAGTCGACCATCACCGCTACGCCATTGGGGCCATACCCCTCATAGCGGACCTCCTCGAAGTTGTCACCCTCCTGGGCACCAGAACCCCGCTTGATAGCGCGCTCGATAGTGTCCTTGGTCATGTTGCTGCCCAGCGCCTTGTCAACCGCGGCTCGCAGACGCGGATTGGAAGCGCTGTCCGGTCCGCCAAGGCGGGCCGCAACGGTGATCTCGCGAATCAGTTTTGTAAACAGCTTGCCTCGCTTGGCGTCCTGGGCCCCCTTGCGATGCTGGATATTGGCCCACTTGCTATGTCCTGCCATAACAACCCCGTAGTTCCAGAAACGAAAAAGACTCTCCCCTCAGGCGGAAACCTCGAACATGCGTTGCAGCGCGACACGCGCCTCGGCGGCATCATCGGCCGGCACCTCGATGCGATTCACCACCTCCCCGGCCACCAGGCTCTCCAGCGTCTGCAGCAGATGCTGAGGATCGATGCGAAACATGGTGGAGCACATACACACCATCGGAGACATGAACTGCACCACGATATCGCGTGGCTGCAGCTGCTCACGCAGCCGGTTGACCATGTTCAGTTCGGTTCCCACCAACCAGCGGCTGCCTGGCTCGGCGGCACTGACGGTGTTGAGAATATACTCTGTGGAACCGACGTAATCGGACTTCTGGCACACCTCGAAACGACACTCCGGATGGGAGATGACACGGGTATCGGGGTAACGCCCCTTGTACTGGTCGATGTGCTCGGGCCGGAACATCTGGTGCACCGAACAGAAGCCGTTCCACAGGATCAATTTCGCCTCCCGGATCTGCTCTTTGGTCAGGCCACCCAAGGGTTTGCCGAAGTCCCACACCACCATCTTATCCAGCGGAATACCCATATTGTAACCGGTATTGCGACCCAGATGCTGATCGGGAAAGAACAGCACCTTGTCCCGCTGACCGAAGGCCCACTCCAGCACCCGCGGGGCATTGGTGGAGGTACAGACGATGCCTCCATGGCGGCCGCAGAAGGCCTTCAGATCCGCTGCCGAATTGATATAGGTGACCGGCGTGACCTGCTCATCGGGCTCCAAGACGGTGGCAAGTTCCTGCCAGGCATCCTCTACCTTCTCCAGATCCGCCATATCGGCCATGGAGCAGCCGGCGCCGAGATCGGGAAGAATAGAGATCTGCCCGCGGGACGACAATATGTCGGCCACCTCGGCCATGAAATGTACCCCGCAGAAAACGATATATTCGGCGCTGGTCTGAGCCGCCTGCCGGGACAGCTTGAGAGAGTCGCCGGTATAATCGGCATGCCGGAACACCTCGTCCCGCTGGTAGTGATGCCCAAGGATCACCACCCGCTCACCGAGCGCCTCCCGGGCGGCGCGAATACGCTCATCCAGCTCCCTGTCATCCAGTTGGGCATAGCCCTGTATCGCTGTGCCGGTTGTGGTCATTGGGGAGTCCTCACAAGAAACGGTCGTATATACAAAGAGATCTATTCTACTACAAGAACCGCTCCAATTTGAGAGCCGGGCGCAAAATAGTGGTGGCTGTCGCCGCAGCGACATCGTCGGTATGGAGTCGCGGAAAGGAGCCTGGCAGATTACGGCTACCTTCCCTCTCCCGGCTCCAGTAGTTCGGTGTCCTCGTGCGAATAGGGTGGCACACAGCAGCAGAGAAACACCAGTTCACCCTCTCCCACCGCCTCGATGTTGTGTGCACTGCCGGGAGGAATGGCGATGGTGTCCCCCTCGATGACAGTGAAAACGGCATCCCCCAACCGCATTCGCCCCTGCCCCGAGAGGATATGATAAAACTCCTCGCTCTTCCGGTGCCGGTGCAGAACGGTCCTCGCGCCGGCCTCCACGGTTGCCTCCGCCAGACTCTGCCCCACACAACCATGTCGATCGGGGTGCATCAGCTCCCTGATCAGGGAGCCGTCCCTGGTTACGAAAGGCTCCACCTCCGAGCGGCGAACCCTCCGCACCCTGCTCGTGTCGGCGACAGCTGGCATCGACCTACAGATCGACGGATTGATGCAGCTCTGGCATGACCACCCGGGTATGCCTGAGCCGCCTGCTGAAATGGGACATCACATCCTCCTCGCCATGTACCAGGAAGGTGGTATCGGGCCGTCCGATGCGCTTATACCAATCAAACAGCTCATCCTGTCCTGCATGGGCGGAAAAACCGCCGATGGTATAGATATGGGCCTTGACCGGGATCTCGTCACCAAACACGCGCACCCGTTTCGCCCCATCTATGATGCGTCGCGCCAGCGTCCCCCTCGCGGCATACCCTACGAACACGATAGTACTGTCGCTGCGCCACAGATTGTGTTTCAGATGGTGACGCACCCGCCCCCCCGTACACATACCGGAACCGGCGATGATGACAGCTCCCCCCTTGAGCCGGTTGATGGCGATAGACTCCGCTGTCTCGCGGGTAAAACTCAGGCCCGGCAAGGCGAAGGGGTCACTGCCATTGCAAAACAGCTCCATCGCCGCCTGGTCGAAGCACTCGGGATGGCGGCGAAAGATCTCTGTGGCAGCGATGGCCATGGGCGAATCCAGAAACACCTGCAGGGAGGCGGGCAGCCGCCCCGCTTCGATCCCTTCGCGCAGATAGTAGAGAATCTCCTGGGCACGCTCCAGCGCAAAACTGGGAATGACCACATTGCCACCGCGACGAAAAGTATGGGTGATGGCCTCATAGAGCTCATCGACCGATGGTTGCAACGCCTTGTGGGAACGATCACCGTAGGTGGTTTCCATCACCACCACATCCACGCCCGAGGGGGGAGCGGGATCGCGCAGAATGACCCGCCCGCTGTATCCCAGATCGCCGGAGAAGAGCACCCGGCGCTGTTTCCCCTTTTCATTCAGCTCCAGCAGGACGCTCGCCGAACCGAGTATGTGCCCGGCATCGTAGAAGGTCACCCGAATTCCCTCCGCCAGCTGCAACGGCTCGGCGTAGTGTACCACCCGTCCAAAGAAGTCCAGCGCATTGAGCGCGTCCAGCATGGTATAGAGTGGCACCACTTCGGCAACCCGCCCACCCCGCCGTTTTGCCCGCCGCATGGCACGGGACGCCTCCTCCTCTTCCAGACCGGCAGCATCCAGCATCACCAGCCGCGCAAGCTCCCGGGATGCGGCTGTGGTGACGATCTCCCCTCGGAATCCCCGTTTCGCAAGCAGCGGGATGCGGCCACAGTGGTCGAGATGGGCATGGGTCAGCAGCAGATAGTCGATATCACCGGCCTCGAATCCGAATGGCCGGGCATTCTCTTCATCCAGCTCCCGACCGCCTTGATAGAGCCCGCAATCGACGAGAATCCTCTTCCCGGAACACTCAACCAGGTGACAGGAACCGGTCACCTCGCGGGCGGCACCATGAAATGAAATCTTCATCGTTTTCGTATTGTCATGTTCAACCTTATCGTCAACCCGGCGACTCCTGTGGGGAGATGATACGTTTCATCAGCAATCCGGACAGTTACCGTTCGTTACCCTGGCGATTCCATAGCGGGTTGGAGACGAACATCAACCCCACGAGACCCGGCTTCCTGTGTATCACTACCGCCCGCAGTTTCCGCTCCGGGACAGGATCAATCGGACGTGGCAGATCTATTTCTACAAGTTCGCCGGCGCGCAACCTCCTCTGCGGTGGCTCTATCCCCACTCCTCCTCGGCTGATGTCGATGGTGCGACTACTGCCAATCGGCTCTCCCTTCTTGGCCAGCCCCACTTTCACCCTGATGGGCCTACGCTTTTGCAGACGGTGTTCCATGACTCGCTCCCGGCTCAAAACCCGGATTGCATGGCCCTAAACTTCAACGACCTCCCTCTCGCACGTCATCCCTCCCGCATTGGCGGGAAAGCCGCTTTTCGCACCCCTCATGAAAACTATAGACCACAGAAGATGCGATGGTTCCTCTCCTCACCGCTGCTCCTTCCGAGCACGTCGGTTCGATCTTGACAGGAAGGAAGCTTGGCAGGATAATCCGCTGTTCCACGCGCCCGTAGCTCAGCTGGATAGAGTACCTGGCTACGAACCAGGCGGTCGCACGTTCGAATCGTGCCGGGCGCGCCAATCTCTCGTTGCAGAAGGCGGCTCAGTGGTGGCAGTGAGCAACCGTCCCTTTTCTCTGATTTATTAACCCGGCAACTACATATCGTATTCAGCCGCGGCGTGCCGGTTCGCAGCGAGGCGGCCCATCGCCGTTGTAGCCGCTCTACAGCAAGATGGGGTAACGCAGCCTGCGGGCCAGCGCGCCGCGGCCTGTCGTTGAATATCATAGGGTTAGGGGCTTCAGAAGCAGCGGTTCGGCCTACAGCATGTTCACCACCGAGCAGCGCCCGGACCGAACATCAAAGCGACTGGAGATACCAGCGGTAGGTGGCGTCGATCCCCTGATGCAGTGGCATGGTCGCTTGCCAGCCCAGCGCCGACAGCCTGGAGACATCCAACAGTTTTCTCGGCGTCCCATCCGGCTTGCTGCTATCGAACACCAGCTCTCCACTGTAGCCGACGACTTCGCTGACAATCCCGGCCAGCTCCCGAATGGTGATATCCTGACCTACCCCGATGTTGACGATCTGCCCATCCGAATAGTTTTCCATCAGGAACACGGTGGCATCCGCCATGTCGTCCACATAGAGGAACTCCCGCCTCGGTTTGCCGGTACCCCATATCACCACCTCGGATTTTCCGGCCATTTTCGCTTCATGGAATTTCCTTATCAATGCCGGTAGCACATGGGAGTTTACCAAATCGAAGTTGTCTCCGGGGCCGTAGAGATTGGTCGGCATCAGGGAGATGGCGTCGAATCCATACTGCTTTCGGTAGGCCTGGCACATTTTGATACCGGCGATCTTTGCAATGGCGTACCACTCATTGGTCGGCTCCAGAGGGCCGGTAAGCAGATACTCCTCCCTCAGTGGCTGCGGCGCCATCTTTGGATAGATGCAGGTGGAACCCAGAAATACGAACTTTCTGCAACCAGAGCGCCAAGCATTGTCGATGAGGTTGTTCTGTATGAACAGGTTGTCGCGAATAAACTCCGCCGGGTAGCTGTCGTTGGCGTGGATCCCGCCCACCTTTGCCGCCGCGTCTATCACACACTCCGGCCGCTGCTCCATGAAAAAGCGCTCGACCGCTTGGGCATCGGTCAGATCCAGCTGCTGCCGTGTCCGGGTGATGATGTTGTGATAGCCCCGTTTCTCAAGGTTGCGAACCACTGCAGAGCCAACCAGGCCTCTGTGGCCGGCAACGTAGATTGCTGAGTCCCGATTTATCGATGAGGGCTCTACTCTCTTCTGGATCATCCTTTTTTCCTGTCAGCTGTCCCGTTCACGCCTTTCCTGCCGGGTTACGCCCTGAAACGTGCCCTCTTTGCGCGGGGAAAGGGGCATTCACCCTGGACCACACCCACACACTCATATTCTGCCTGGCAGAGGTCCACTACTCGTTGTAGTCGAAGACCCGGTAGCCAGCACTCTTGCACAGATTGTCCCGTTCGGCACTCACCAGATCTTCCCGCACCATTTCGGATACCATCTCTTCAAAAGTGGTGCGCGGCTCCCAACCAAGCTTCTCCCGAGCCTTGGTGGGGTCGCCGAGCAGGGTATCTACCTCCGTGGGGCGGAAGTAGCGCGGGTCGACCGCAACGATACAGTTGCCGGTTTTGGTGTCGTACCCCTTTTCATCGACGCCCTCCCCTCTCCACTCTATCTCGATGCCAAGCTCCCCCGCCGCAGCGGTTACAAACTGGCGGACCGAATACTGCTTGCCAGTGGCGATGACAAAGTCGTCCGGCTGCTCCTGCTGCAGCATCAGCCATTGCATCTCTACGTAGTCCCGGGCATGGCCCCAGTCCCGCTTGGCGTCCAGATTACCCAGGTAGAGACACTCCTGCAGTGCCAGCTTGATGCGCGCCATGCCTCGGGTGATCTTGCGGGTCACGAAGGTCTCACCACGCAGTGGGGATTCATGGTTGAACAGAATGCCGTTGCAGGCATAGATCCCGTAGGCTTCCCTATAGTTTACAGCTAT
>JALSRO010000457.1 GCA_026984715.1 Chromatiales bacterium
GTGGAGCGTGACTATGAGGCGTATGGTGGAAGCCTTGCCTTGAGCAAGGAGAGCGCCGATCGCGACCTCACTTTCAGTGCCGGTATCGCCGGCTCATACGATACGGTTTTCCAGAGCTCCGGCGGAACTCCCAGGCCGCTTGGTGACGTCGAGGAGAATGGCGGCAAACCCCCATTCTTCGGCGCCGGCAAGAAGCGCGGCTACGAAGGGATGCTGGGTGTTGCACGAGTCATCAACCGCCGCACCGTGGCCCGTATCAACTATACCCTGGGTTCACTGGAGGGATACCTCACGGACCCCTACAAGTTGATCAGCGTTACCGACAACAACGGGATCGAGATAGAGCGCCATTTCGAAAGCCGCCCGGACAGCCGGCTGCGGCAGTCACTGTATGGAGCGCTGGTGCATCAACTTGACAACAAGGATGTCATCCACCTCTCCTACCGCTACTACTGGGACGACTGGGACATCAACTCCCACACCATCGACTACCGCCATCGCAGAAACATGATGGACGGACGCTATCTGGAGCCCCATCTGCGCCTCTACCATCAGACGGCGGCAGACTTCTTCCATCACAGTCTCCTCTATGGGGAGCCGTTACCCCAGTACGCCAGCGCAGACTACCGCCTGGACGAGATGACCAGCGTGACTCTGGGCCTGAAGTACGGCCACCCGGCATGGGGTGGTACCTTGCGTTTCCGGCTGGAGTATCTGTATCAGTCGTTCGCCAAGGCGGAGTACGACACCAACAAAGCGCTGATCTTCCAGGCGAGCTACAGGAAGGAGTTCGACTGACCGGCGGAAGGCTCACGAGACAGTGCTCCGACCGTAGAGGGAGAGCGAGCTTGACCCCTACCCTGACCAGAGAAGATGGCTACTGGCGCGGGCGCTTTCAGGCCATGGCCAGCCCCTGCGAAATTCTGTTCGCCACTGACGAGCGAACCGTTGCCGAGCGGCTCCTGCAGCTGGGCTGCCAGGAGGCGAAACGGATCGAGCAGAAGTTCAGCCGTTACCGCAAGGACAACTGCATCTACCGGATCAACCAAAGCAACGGCGCCCCAGTCACCGTAGATACGGAGACCGCCAATCTGCTCGATTTTGCCCAACAGTGCTACCAGCTCAGCGAACATAAGTTCGATATCACCTCCGGAGTCCTGAGAGAGGTATGGAGGTTCGACGGCAGCGACAACATCCCCGATCCAGCCGCTGTGGCGGCGCTGCTGCCGCGAGTCGGCTGGGAGAAGGTGGAGTGGCGCCGGCCGGTCATCACCCTGCGCCCCGGTATGGAGATCGATCTGGGAGGAATCGGCAAGGAGTATGCCGTCGATCAGACGGCCCGGCTGATCTCCCGGGAGCTGAAAACCGGCGTATTGATCAACTACGGGGGTGACCTCTATGCCCTCGGACCACGGAGGGACGATGAACCCTGGGGAGTGGGGGTGGACGATCCGGACGCCACCGGTTGCCGGCAGATCGGGGCCGTCAATCTCTCCAAGGGAGGGCTGGCCACCAGCGGGGATGCGCGCCGCTACCTGCTAAGGGATGGAGTCCGCTACAGCCATATCCTGGATCCGACCACCGGATGGCCGGTTCCCGATGCACCTCGCGCCGTCACCGTTATCGCCGAAACCTGTCTGGAGGCGGGAATGCTCTCCACCATGGCGATGCTCCAGGGCCGCAGGGCACGCGCCTTCCTCGAGGCACAGGAGGTCCAGTTCTGGTGTCTCTGATTCTCTACACCGCCAGCGGGTACGATCCCGTCCCTCACAGGCGTCCCGCGGCAACTTGCCGCAACATCATGGCCGCGGCCACCGGCTTGCGCAACAGCCGGGCAAGCAGTAGATAGATCCTTCCGGTGACCGTATCCGTGCCGACCAGCGTTGTGATCACTATCTCGGATGAGCTGCGTTTGTAGAGCGACAGCAGCAGCCCACCACCCATCGTGGCAACCACCTCACGCGGGGTCACCCGCCTTATCTCCCACACCCCGGCTCTCTCCCCTGCCCGCAGCCCGGCTGCATGGGGAGGCAAGGTTCCTGCAACGGCACCCCTCTTCCGGAGCACCCAATCGAGCCAGCGGGGAAGATGGACAAATACCCTGAGAAAGATCTCGTCGGCGCTCAGTTCGAGCCGCCCGATGGTGACCACATGGAGGTCATGGAAGCTGGTGTTACCGGCAGACCGAGCCCTCTCCGGCAACGGAGAAGTAGGTGTCGGAGCATGACTCATCACAACTGACCCTACAACTGACCCTGCTTCTCGCCTCAACTCTCCCACCGTCAGGAGAAGAGCGGCGGTTCTCCGGGGAGCGTCTCGTCTATCGCCTTCTCTCCGTCGGGGGCAAACTCCTGGTCCCGGGTCAACACCTCCGGATTCTGTACACCAAACCAAGAGTAGACGGTGGCGGCGATGGCGGTCGGCTCGAACTCATAACTGTCATCGGTGGGGCGGGTGAACTGGCGGTTCTGCTTGGAGCTTCCGAAACGCTCCGTCTTTCCAACTATTTTGCCCAGCGCATTGGGGGGCCGAACATCCGCCCCGCCAAAGGTGTAGAGATTCTGGTTGTTGCCGTGGTCCCAGCCCATTGAGTTGTTCAGGTTTACGTTACGACCAAAATCACCAAATACATTGATGATGATGTTGCCGGTACCGCCAGGCCGGTTGGCATACTTGATGTGCTTGGTGGCGGCCCGCAGTGTGGCCATCAGATCCTGCATCCGCCGGGTATACTCATCGATGGCGGAGTTGTGATCGTCCCAGCCTCCCAGGCCGCCTCCCACAGTGATGAACAGACTGTCTGGGTTGGCAATCGCCAGCGTCACAGCCGCCTTGATGCGATCCGTATAGCGGGTGTTCGGATAGACCAGGCGCCCTCCGTCACCGGCGTCCACATCTCCTTCCGGCAACACCGGGAGCGAGCTGTCATCCCTCAGTTCGTTGGCAAACCCGTCGATGAGCCCCTCCAGCTCGCGACGGGTCTTGAAGCCGGCAAAGGCCTTGGGATAGCGTTTGTCAGCCCCGGTGCTCATCTGTCTAACCAGACTCTCGAGGGCTGCACCGAACTGATTGCCGTTCCGGGAGTAGGGGTTGTCAAATTTCTGATCCAGACTGATGGAGCGCAACCCCAGCGGCAACGGATTGTCGGGATCGCTGATGAACGCCGTGGAGGCCCCCTCGAAGGAGACGAACGGCAACACCATCTGGTCGAGCGGCTTGCCGAGTGCCGCCTGATTCTTGTAGAGCACCGCGGCCAGGGTGGTGCCCATGCCGGGGCTGTGATCGATATCGAGACTCCCGGTCAGACAGGAGAAGATACTGGGACGGTGCGCCCGCGTATTGTTCTTGCGGCGGTACACGGTCCGATAGATGGACATGTCACCGGCCGCCAGCATCTCCTCCATCGCTTCGCCACCAGCATTACTCCAGAGGCCGTTGCGCGTTATCCTGCCGCTGTTGTCGCCGGTGGGCCGAAGCATACTGCCAGGGTAGGGGTTCTGCGAGTTGGCATTGATATCTTCGATGTTGGTGAGGTTCCCCGCCAGCTCGGAGGGCCCTCCATAGAGAAACACGTTGATCACCTGGGGCATTACGCGGGGCGGCACGAAATGCACTTCGTCCAGTGCCGGTGCAGCTGCCACCCGCCGAATCAGCGGCTCACTGGAGAACAGAGACGGCAGGGTGAGCGTGGCTCCCAGCGCACCCAGGGATTTGATAAAGGCTCTTCTTTTCATGGCGGATACTCCCTCAGTCAATCGCCTTGAAGTAATATGATTCGGGTAGCCTGGAGATGTAGTCGAACACCAGGCGGGCAAAATCGTCGTGATACCCCTCCCGGATGACAAGCTTGCCGCTGCGGGTACGCACGTAGTTCTCATCTCGGGCGATGGTGGTCAGAGCGCTCTTCTCCACCCCGGTTGCGCGGCGCAGTTCAGCTCCCAGGAAAAGGTAGTCTATGAAGTCGTTGACCCCCATCTGCTCCACCATCGCATAGCGCTCCCGATTGATTTCATAGCGATGCCGCTCTTCGGCGGTCGCATCCTCGGCAGGCTCGCCCGCCGGGATCAATCCAAGCCCCCGGCGCCAGCGATCCCTGTTGATCAGCAGAACCTCGCGATACCCCTTGTGGTAGTTGGCAAAGCTGAGCGAATCCATGGGGATTCCGAACAGCCGGCCCAGCTTCAGAGTCATGGTGGGCCAGTTCATCTCGGCCATATAGGCACGGCTGGCGCTGCCGCGGTTGGAGACCACCCCCTGAAACAGATCACGGGGGGGGTCCCACTCAAGGCGGTGGGCTGCGCCGAAGAAACTTTCTTCGAACGATCTCGGGCGCTCGGTACTCAGCAGGTACTGCCGCGAGAAGATGATCCCCTTGAAGATATCCTCGAAGGTCACCGGATTACTGGCAGTGATCGACTCCACAATCCGAAGGCGATCAGCATTGCTGCGACCAGCGAAGAAATACTCAACCAATACCGTGGTCACCCGACCAATCACCAGCGGATGCCCGGCAATCAGATCATAGAAATCGTCACAGGTGGTCACGTAGTGTCCCAGTACCAGCTGTGGCTCCGTGTTGGGGGAGCCGGTGGAGAGCAGCTCGTAACCCTGATCCTCGTCGGAGAGATAGAGATCCTTGCAGGCTATGGAGGCCCGAGGTACATCCTCGTCCCGGTCGAACAGCCCCAGATAGATCTCGATCATCTCGCGGGTGTTGTCCTCCGGGGATCGGAACCGGCGCCAGTTCTCCTGGCTGCGCTGATGACGGGCGATTATCTGCCGTATGCTCTTGTTGTTGCGCAGATCGGCCACCAGCTTGGTATAGACCTTCTGCACGTCGTTGATGTTGGCGCTGTCGATCTCCTCGGCCGGAGAAAACAGGATGGTATTGGCGAGATGCCAGGCGATCCAGTGGTCGAACATATCCTTGCTCAACGGATACTCGAACATGCGTGCCAGCGGCAACTCCTTGGGGCGTTGCCGGAAACTGAAGCGCGCCTCGATTCCTGCCGCCTCGTCACCACTGATCAGGGTGTCAAAGTGGTTACGCGTCTCGCTGTCCAGTGGGGTCGAAAGTGCAGCCTCCACCGAGGCAAGGAATCCTCCCCCCTCCTTCGGAACCAGCTGCTTCATACCACGGGAAAGATCGAAGAAATCGGCCACCGGGACACCTCGATAGAGGGTCCCCAGCAGCTTGTTGGCGACACGATACTGCTGCTCCGGGGCAAGGCTGGAGAACTCACCGGCCGACAGGGGCGCAGCATACCCCACTGCGCTGAATCCGGCCTGGGCACCCTCACTCGGGATCTTGACATCACAGCCAGCCGTGACCGCCGCCAGAAAGATCAGTGGCAATAGTTTTTTCATATCCCCTTACCTACCTGTATTGAATGCACTTCGGGAAGCGGTGCCCGCTCTCTTAGGTAGCGGTTCCTCTACTCCGCTTCTTGAAGATTATTTAAGCCCCGCGAACCTTTTATATCTGCGATGCCAGTCACAGTTCCCGACAATTCACTCCCGCCAAGAACCACAAGGGTATCCTGGAATATTTCTCCCACTGCTGCGAGAATGGCGCGAACCCATTCAACGAGGAGTACCTCTTCCGATGTGCGGAATCTGTGGAACACTGCACCTGAACGGCGGCACCGGGGAACTGGCTGTGATCGATAGCATGCTGGAGCGGCTGCAACGACGTGGCCCCGATCACTCCGGCAGTTTCAGCGACGGCCCGGTCGCTCTTGGACACCGGCGGCTCGCCATCATCGACCTGTCGGAGCACTCCAACCAGCCAATGGTGGACAATGCCACAGGGCTGGCGATCGTGTTCAACGGCACCATCTACAACTACCCCGAGCTACGCAGGCAACTCCAGCAAAAGGGGCACGAGTTCTCCTCCCGGGGGGATACCGAGACTATCGTCAAGGCCTATGCCGAGTGGGGGGAGCGGTGCGTGGAGCGACTGCACGGGATGTTTGCCTTCGCCATCTGGGACCTGCACAACCACACCCTGTTCCTTGCCCGGGATCGACTGGGAATCAAGCCGCTCTACTACAGCCGCGGCGGCGACCGGTTCCTGTTTGCATCAAACACCCAGGCGCTGCTCTCCACCGGGGGGATAGACACCTCCATCGATCCGGTGGGACTGCATCACCAGCTCACCCTGCATGGTGTCATCCCCGCCCCACGCACCATCCTGAAAGGGATATCCAAACTGGCCCCGGCAACCACTCTGACCGTCGGTCCGGATGGCAACGAACAGAAACGAACCTACTGGCAGCCCCAGGCCCGACACCCCTCCCCACCATGGAGCGAGCAGGCGTGGTGTGAAGCCATCAAGCAGGCGTTGCAGCAGGCAGTCGGGAAACGTCTGGTGGTCGCTGATGTCCCGGTGGGCGTACTGCTGTCGGGAGGGCTGGACTCTTCACTGCTCGTGGCCCTGCTGGCAGATGCAGGCGTCAGGGATATCCTCACCTTCTCCATCGGATTTGAAGATGTCGGGTCTGAACGCGGCAGTGAGTTTGAGTACTCCGATCAGGTGGCGGAGCATTTCAACACCCGTCACCACAAAATCCATATCGCCAATGACAAGGTCCTCGACCGGCTTCCCGAGGCGGTCGCGAACATGGCCGAGCCCATGGTGGGACAGGATGCCGTTGCCTTCTATCTGCTGGCCGAACAGGTCTCCAGACAGGTCAAGGTGGTCCAGAGCGGACAAGGAGCAGATGAGCTGTTCGGCGGCTATTTCTGGTATCCATTGATGGCGGCAGAGCAGGATGGCAATGAGGTGGATCGGTTTGCCAGGCACTATTTTGACCGGGACCACGCGGAGTATCTGCAGACCGTTACCCCTGCTTACCAAGGTGAGGACCATACCCGGAACACAATAGCAGAGCTGTTGGCAATGCCCGGCGCAGACAGCTTCATGGACAGAGTGCTGCGGATGGATGTCACGACCCTGATCGTTGACGACCCGGTTAAACGGGTGGACAACATGACCATGGCCTGGG
>JALSRO010000458.1 GCA_026984715.1 Chromatiales bacterium
TCCGCATTCGGTCTTGGGGGAGTCCACCCAGCGCCCGTCACGATCCTGACCGGGGACGGTGCAGTGGGTGCATCCGATGGAGGAGTAGCCTTCCGCCACCAATGGGTGGAACGGCAGTTGGTGCTCTTTGATATAGGCATCCCGCTCCTCCTTGGTCATGTCGATGAGCGGATAGAAACGGATGATGCCGTTGCGCTCTACGAATATGTCCAGAGTGGCACGATGTTCGGTCTGCCAGCGCATCAGGCTGGAGATCCATACATCGAAATGGGTCTTTATCTCGTCGAACGGCTCTATTTTGTTGATAGTACAGCAGAAATCAGGATCTGTCTTGTAAATCTCCTCCTTCTCGGTGAATTCGTGCTTCCACTTTTCGGCGCGCACTTCCACCACATCCAGATTGTATAGTTTGGTGAGTTTCTTCTTGTACTCCAGGGTCTGTGGAAAATGGAAGCCGGTATCTATGAAATAGACCTTCTGCTTGGGGGCCAGCCGGGAGAACAGATGCAGGAAAAAGGCGGAGGTGGCGGCAAACGATGAGGTGAGCATCACCTTCTCCGGATCGAAATCCAGATACAGCTGTTTGACACGCTCCTCTACCGACAGATCATGGTATTTTTCATTGAGGGCCGCCAGTCGGTCGGCGTTGCCACCAGGAGTGGTCTCTTTACTCATCAGCACGTTTGATGTCCGGGTCTTCCTTTCGTGAATCGGACTCTATACTCTATACCTTTCTTTGGGGTGGGTAAATCCATCTTCAGTTATGACAACCAAGAATAACGAAATGTTTCCCATGCTGGTCGGAGATGTGGGGGGCACCAATGCACGCTTTGGGTTGCTGCCCGGGCGTGGAGCGCGGCCTCGATGCGTGGTGACATACCGATGCGCCGAATTTCCAGGGATCGTCGATGCGCTGAAGCACTATCTCTCCCGGATCGATGCTGCGCGTCCCCGTTACGGGGCTATTGCCGTGGCCACGGCGGTAACCGGTGACCGGATCCGGATGACCAACCATGTGTGGCAGTTCTCCGTGGAGGAGACTCGTCGTATCCTGAAGCTGGAACAGCTGAAGGTGGTCAACGACTTTACGGCACTGGCGCTGGCGCTCCCATTTCTCACACCGGAGGAGAAGGTGCAGATTGGCGGCGGAGAGGCGGTGCCGGGTACTGCGGTTGCATTGCTGGGTCCCGGGACGGGGTTGGGGGTGTCAGGTCTGGTTCCGGCCGGAGAACGTTGGATTCCGCTACAGGGTGAAGGTGGGCACGTGACGTTTGCTCCCGACAGTGAGCGGGAGTTCGAGATCGCCCGTATTCTGCGCCAGAGGCATGGGCATGTTTCGGCTGAACGGCTGTTGTCAGGCCCTGGTCTGGTCAATCTGTACCGGGCGTACGCTGTGCTGCAAGGGGTGGAGGCCTCCTCCTTCACCCCTGCGGATGTCACCTCCAGGGCACTGGCAGGGGAGTGCTCACTCTGTGAAGCGGCGCTGGAGAGTTTCTGCGCCATTCTTGGAACTACTGCCGGCAATCTCGCACTTACCCTTGGGGCGCGGGGTGGGATCTATGTAGGAGGGGGGATCGTTCCCAGGCTGGGGGAGTATTTTGCCGCTTCGCCGTTTCGGCAACGTTTCGAACAGAAGGGCCGTTTCTCGGACTATCTGGCAGCGATCCCCTGCTGGGTGATTGTGGCAAAATATCCTGCCTTGATTGGTGCAGCCGATTTTCTGCTCCAGCAACAGAGTGAAATGGTGTCCGGATGAGCAGAAACAGACCTGTATTGCCGGGAAAACCGTGGCCACTCGGCCCGACCTGGGATGGCCATGGTGTCAATTTTGCGCTTTTCTCTGCCAATGCAGAGAAGGTGGAGTTGTGCCTGTTCGATGACTCCGGCCGGCATGAGCTGGAGCGTGTCGTCCTGCCGGAGCAGACCCACCATGTCTGGCATGTCTATCTGCCTGATATCGGGCCCGGCACGCTGTATGGCTATCGGGTCTATGGCCCCTACCAGCCGGAGCAGGGGCACCGTTTCAACCATCATAAGTTGCTGCTGGATCCGTATGCCCGGCAGCTGTTTGGCAACTTCCGCTGGATTGAGGCACACTATGGATACCGTTTTGGAAGCCCGCGAGAGGATCTCTCCTTCGACAAGCGCGACAACGCACAGGCCATGCCGAAGTGCCGGGTGGTCGATCCCGCCTTCACCTGGGACGGAGACCGTTCTCCCGCCATCCCCTGGTCTCAAACCATCATCTATGAAACCCATGTAAAGGGGTTCACCATCCTGCATCAGGGGGTGCCTGTAGCCGAGCGGGGAACCTATGCGGGGATGGGGCATCACGAGATAGTGGCTTACCTCAAGGCGCTGGGGATCACCTCCGTGGAGCTGTTGCCGGTGCACTCCTTCGTGGATGACCACTTTCTGGTCAAGAAGGGGCTGCGCAACTACTGGGGCTACAATACGCTGAACTTCTTCGCCCCGGAGTCCCGCTACATGAGTCGCCCCGACCTGGCAGAGTTCAAAACCATGGTGAGACGGCTGCACGATGCCGGTATCGAAGTGCTGCTGGATGTGGTCTACAATCATACTGCTGAGGGGAGCCACCTGGGGCCGACCCTCAGCTTTCGCGGTATCGACAACGCCTCCTACTACTGGCTGGACCAGGACAATCCGCGCTACTACATCAACGACACCGGTGTGGGCAACACACTCAACGTCAGCCACCCTTACGTGCTGCGACTGGTGATGGACAGTCTGCGCTACTGGGTAACGGAGATGCATGTGGATGGGTTCCGTTTCGATCTGGCTGTGGTGCTGGGGCGGGAGAAGCATGGCTTCGACCCCTACAGCGGTTTCTTCGACGCAATCCAGCAGGATCCGATCCTCTCCCGTGTAAAGCTAATCGCGGAGCCTTGGGATGTGGGGCCGGGAGGCTATCAGCTCGGCAACTTTCCTGCCGGCTGGGCAGAGTGGAACGACCACTTTCGTGATACGGTACGGCGTTTCTGGCGTGGCGACAAGGGGGTGCTGCCCGATGTGGGGCGGCGGTTGCTTGGCTCCAGCGATCTGTTTGAGAGCAAGGGGCGCAAGCCCTGGGCCAGTATCAACTTCGTTGCCTGTCACGACGGTTTCACCCTGGCGGATACCGTCAGCTATAACGAACGGCATAACGAGGCCAACGGGGAGGAGAACCGCGACGGACACCACGAAAACTTCAGCTACAATCATGGTGTCGAGGGAGCAACGGACGATCCGGCGATCACCTCGTTGCGTCGCAGACAGCGTCGCAACATGCTCGCCAACGTCCTGTTTGCACAGGGGACGCCGATGCTGCTGGCGGGAGACGAGTTTGGCCGCAGCCAGAGCGGGAACAACAATGCCTATTGCCAGGACAACCGTATCAACTGGGTCGATTGGGGCGCAATTCCCGAGGAAGAGAAAGAGTTTATCGAGTTCGTACGCTATTTGATTTCGCTGCGCCGCGATCATCCAGTATTGCGACGCCAGCACTTCCTGCATGGCAGGCAGGTGTCGAAACGAACAGGTCTGCGGAACATCGAGTGGCTGGATCCCAAGGGAGGGGAGATGAGTGCGGAGCGTTGGCACGACCCCGATCTCCACTGTATCGGGATGCTGTTGACCGGTGACGCGCTGGAGACGGTGGTGGCGCAACTTCCCGTGGAGATCGATGATACTCTGCTGATCATCATGAATGCAGACGAGCAGGATGCAACCTTCCAACTGCCCGAGGTTTCGGGGCGGTCGGGGGGCGGAGCCTACTGGATCTATCTGCTCGATACCGCACAGCCATGCCAGCCCGTGGATGGGAAGAGTGTGGTGACCGGCAATGAGGTGGAGGTGGTATCACACAGCATGCTTCTCCTGACCTTGTGCAGCAGCGGGGAGTGCTGAGCAAAGGCCTGCCTCCCGTCCGCATCAGTCGTCGGTGGCATTGGTATTAACCCGGCAACAATATATGTCGCATTCAGGGCTTCAGGCAGGCACCGGAACAAGGCGCAGTGCGCAGGCAAGGGTCACTCCCTCGTCGAGGTCGCTCCAGTGCATCCCTGCACCCGCGACACTCGGAGATCCTGTCCAGCGCACCGGAATGCAGGGCCGGTGCCTGCCTGAAGCCCCTAACCCTGTGATATTCAATGACAGGCCACGGCTGAATACGATATATATCGTTGCCGGGTTAATAAGCACCTTTTTCACATCTGATACCGGAGACCGGACGAAAATTTGCGGCAAACAGCGCAAAAAACTTACCTCGGTAAAAAAATCGGCTACAATAAGTATGCCCCGAAGCTGGAAGAGAGCAGACATCTCGGTAGTTGAGGGGGCAGCATTGTATGATAAAGAGAGATTTGATTATGTCAGAACGTGAAACAGGTACGGTAAAGTGGTTCAACAACTCCAAGGGGTATGGCTTTATTCAGCGAGAGCAGGGAGATGATGTCTTCGTTCATTTCCGGGCTATCAAAGGCGATGGCTACCGTACCTTGGAAGAAGGGCAGCAGGTAGAGTTTTCTGTCACGCAGGGGCAGAAGGGGCTGCAGGCTGAGGAAGTGCAACTTTTGTGACAACAGTCTGGGCGGGCGGCTGTCCGTCCAGCTCGATTGGGGAAAAAGCGCCGGTGTTGCCGGCGCTTTTTTTTATCACGGCAACCCCTTGTTGAGCCGGCGACCTTATATCCTATCCAGCCGTGGCGTGTCGGCTTGCCGCAAGGCAGCCGCTCCACAACAAGATGGAGTAACGCAGCCTGAAGGCCGAAGTGTTCCTCCTTCTGCACCCTGTTCCGGCAACTGCCCGAAGCCCTGAATGCGGCAATATCGTTACCGGGTCACCAATAATGAAGAACCCTTTGGGGGTTGAGATGGTCCAACTATCAGAATAAGGTAAGGATTATGGAGACAATGGCCGTTTGGGAACAGATACTGCTTGGATTGCTACTGGTGGTTGTTCTGGTCTGGATCTTCCCTGGTTTGAAACATACGCTCAGGAACTCACCCAAGGCGACCGCAGCTGACTGGAAGAGCCTGCTCCTGCCAATCGGTCTTGTGGTTCTGTTCGTGCTGTTGCTTCTTTCCCTCGTTTGAATCGGTAGACTGGAGAAAAAGATAATGAGCGGTTACCAACATATTCTGCTGGCGGTGGATTTCATGCCTGGAGTGGAGAATATCTGCCAGAGGGCGCGAGAGGTGGCCGAATGCAACGGTGCGCGGCTGAGTGTCATCCATGTGATAGAGCCGGTCGTGATGGCGCCCCCCTATGAAGGCATGCCATCCCTGCCGGTGGATTTCGAGCAGCAGATGCTGGAGTCGGCAAGGGATTCGCTGCGACAACTACTCGATCGCCAGAAGATGATGGAGAGCGTCGAGTGGTCGGTGGAGGTGGGTTCGGTCAAGTGGACCATCATCGAGCAGGCTAGGGAGCAGAGGGTCGATCTCATCGTAATCGGTAGCCATGGCCGGCATGGGTTGGAGAGACTGCTGGGTTCCACCGCCAATGCAGTGCTGCATGCGGCACCATGCGATGTGTTGGCGGTGCATCTGAAAAATGGGTAACGATTGCGAACAACCCGGCAACAATATATGTCACATCCAGGGCTTCGGGCAGTTGCCGGAACAGGGCGCCGTGCCCAGGGAGGGGCGCTCCGGCGCACTCGTGTGCTCGCGACGGTTGGAGTTACCTTTCCGGCACGCTGGAACCCAGGATGGGTGCCTGTTCGGAGCCTGGAATAGGAGATATATCGCTGTTGGGTTTATGATAATTTGAATATTGGTCTATTATTAACAGAATGTTGAAAAAGCCAATCCATGATCTTTTTCAACGCGGGGCCGGAAAAGTGCGATTTCCCACCCCCTTCATTTTCAATGGCTTGACACCATTGGAAATGGCGACACATCCCTGTGCCGCAAACAGACTGTCGAAAACCAGCTGTTTTCAACAGCCTGTTAGATTTGAGTTTGGCAAAAAGGAGGCATGAACGGCATCTAATTTTCCTTACAAGTAGCCTGGAATAACATATCAAGGGGGTTCTACTCAGATGAAGTTACCATTGCAGATTACCGCCAGAAATATCGAGCTTACCGGGGCAATCGAGGCAGCAGTACGGGGCAAGGCGCGCAAGCTGGAGCGGTTCCATGATGGAATCGTGAGTTGCAGAGTGGTTGTGGAGGCTCCGCACCGGCACCATCACAAGGGAGTGATGTATAACGCGTGCATAGATATTACGGTTCCCGGTGGCGAGGTTGTGGTAAAACGTGAACTGCATGAGGATCTCTATGTGGCGATCCGTGCTGCCTTCGACGCGGCGCGGCGCCAGCTGCAGGACATCTCCCGAAAGAGGCGTGGTGGAGGAAAGAACAGTGTCAAGCTGGTAGAGGAGCAGTTGATGGAGGTGTAGCGATAGCTGGCTGGACAACCAAAAGGAGAGGCCGCCGTGAGCGGCCTCTTTTTTTCGATAGCCAGCCGGGTCAACAGGTGACGAATAGCTCCAGAAGATTGTTGAGGTAGCGTACTCCCCGTGCGGTTGGACGGATTCGCAGGGCGTCCCGGCAGAGGAGTCCCGCCTCTTCGGCCAGCGTCAGCTGTCGCTGGATCAAGGCCAGAGAGAGTCCGGTATGAGCGGCAAACAGACGGCTTTCGAACCCATCTGTGAGCCGCAGGGTATTCATCATGAATTCGAGAATGATCTGCTGTGTTTCCAGCCGCTCTTCTCTCTGTATAGCGCTGGGAGACCCGGCTGTGGCGAGGTAGCGGGCAGGATGGCGAACCTTGGTCAGACGGGTGATGGTCTGGCTGTTGGGATCGGTAAGTTTGCTATGGGCACCGGCACCGATTCCGAGGTAGTCGCCATACTGCCAGTAGTTGAGATTGTGTTGACACCGTTGCCCATCCCTGGCGTAGGCGGACACTTCGTACTGGTGGTAACCGTGTTTCTGCAGTTCATGTTGCGCTTGCCGCTGAATCCGCCACAGGAGAGTGTCGCTG
>JALSRO010000459.1 GCA_026984715.1 Chromatiales bacterium
CCCAGTAGCGCTGGGCCTCCGCCTCGACTTTTTCGGGATGGTAGTGGTGATCCATTGTCGCTCGTCGCCTGATCTCTGTGATTGCCCGGCCGCCCGGCCGGAAAATGCGAGATTATAGCAGCTTTGGCCGCATCACCCCCGCCTTCACCCGATACCCTCATGGGAGGAAACAGCATATCGCAGAAACAGCGCTGCCAGCATGGTGGCGAGCAGCACGACAATGGGCAGATTTCCCCATCTGACATAAGGGGTCGCACCCTCCCTCGGCTGAACCACCCCAGTCAGCACAGCCACCTCGAACTGGGGCGCCGTGGCCCTGATGTGGCCATGATGGTCAACCAGTGCGGTGATACCGGTATTGGTGGCGCGCAGCAGCGGACGACCGGTCTCCAGGGCACGCATCGAGGCCACCTGCAGATGCTGATGGGGGCCGAGGCTGTCCCCCCACCAGGCATCGTTACTGACATTGACCAGTAGCTCGGCCTCGGGAAGGGTACGAATCACCTCGGAACCGAAGGCATCTTCGTAACAGATGGAGACACCGACAGGATGACCGGCAGCTCGTAGCATGGGCTGTCGCGCAGCTCCCGGACTGAACGAGGACATCGGCAGATCGAAAAAGGCAATCAAACCACGCAACTCCTCTTCGAACGGCACATAATCGCCAAAGGGGACCAGATGGTGCTTGCGGTAGAACCCGGGGCTGCTCCCCACGCTCATCACGGCATTGTAGTAGTTCCCGGTTTCCGGATCGGTGACAGGGATACCGACCAGCAGATCGGTGCCGTGCTCCTCCGCTGCCTGCTGCAGGGCGCGGACAAAACCATCCTTCAACTGATAGTAGAAGGCGGTGATGGCGGTTTCCGGCCAGACCACGAGGTCGCTATCCCAATGCTTTGCGGTAAGAGAAGAGTAGAGTTCCAGGTTGGGCCCCAGCTGTTCCGGCAACCATTTGATCTCCTGCGGCACATTGCCCTGCAGCAGCGCCACCTCGAGTGGCGCCCCCTTTGGCCGCGTCCACTCGACCTGACCCAACAGCCATGCCCCTCCCCAGAGAACGACGAGCAGCATCATATATCTACCCGCCCGCCGCGGCCGAAGCCCCGCCATCACCACCAGACCGGCGCTGAGTACGGCCGCCCAGGAGACCCCGTACTCCCCCAGCAACGGCGCCAGACCGGCCAGAGGCGTACCAATCTGGCTGGTTCCCAGGTTCAGCCAGGGGAAGCCGCTGAGAAACCAGCCACGCCACCACTCGAACAGAGTCCACAGTGCCGGCAACACCACCAGCAACGCCGGGGTGAGGGCACCACGATGCCGCCGCAGGCGAGCCAGCAGTAACATGGAGAGATACCCCAATAGGGCGGGAAACAGGGCAAGTGTGACTACAAACAGTGATGTGAGCAGCACCGCGAGGGGAACGGAAGCAGAACCAAACTCATGGATCGAGACGAAGATCCAGGAGACACCTACACCGAACATCCCGATCCCGTACAACCCTCCCCGCCGGAAGGCCTGGCGCGGAGTGGATGGCAGCCAGCCGGCAAACAGCAGTGCGGGAGAGATGACGGCAAGGGGAAACAGATGGTAGGGAGCAAAGGCCAGCGGCAGCATCGCCCCCGCCACCAGCGCCAGCAGATCGCCGATTCTCCCCGCGGCCCATCCCTCGACCAAAACCCTTGGCAGCGACGGCTTCACCCTCTATCGACCCGAGCAGTACCGTAACGGCAACCCCCTGGAGATGGCTCCATCCGGTTCCGGATCCTCCCCGCGGGGAAGGCACAAGGCCTGACAGGGAACAATCTCATGGGAAGGGTGAATCAGTGCCCGCCGGCCGGGCTCTCTCCTACCTGCGCCGGATCGGTATCCAGCCTGGATACCTGCAGCAGGTGGATACGACGGTTGTCAGCACGCAGTACCTTGAACTGAAATTTGTCGAGGACGACGGTTTCACCCCGTTTCGGCATATGACCGAAACCGCGCATCACCAGCCCGCCGATGGTATCGAATTCGTCGCTGCCGAAGGTTGATCCAAAGTAGTCGTTGAACTCATCGATGGGTGTCAGCGCCTTCACCGTATGCCGGTGGGGACCATACTGAATGATGTAGGTATCGTTGTCGATATCGTGTTCATCCTCGATCTCACCGACGATCTGCTCCAATACATCCTCGATGGTCACCAATCCGGCCACACCGCCGTACTCGTCCACCACGATCGCCATGTGATTGCGGCTGGCGCGAAACTCTTTCAGCAGGACATTGAGCCGCTTGCTCTCGGGAATGAAGGAGGCAGGGCGCAACGCTTCGCGGATATCGAACGCTGCTTCGTCATCCCCCTGCGCAAGCCAGGCGAGTAGATCCTTTGCCAGCAGGATACCCACGATCTCGTCACGGCTTTCACCAATCACCGGGAAACGGGAGTGGGCGGACTCGATGATCACGGGGAGATAGGAGCGGGGATCGGCATCCCGCTCCACCACCACCATCTGGGAACGGGGGATCATGATATCCCGCACCTGCATCTCTGCCACCTGTAATACCCCCTCGATCATCGCCAGGGCGTCGTTGTCCAGCAGTCCCCGCCGTGACGCGTCACGCATCGTCTCCAGCAGCTCCTCCCGGTTACGGGGCTCTCCGTGATAGAGGGCGTGGCCTATCTTCTCCAGCCAGGAGCGGTGCACTCTCTCTCCATTGCCAGCGGAACTGCCAGATTGTTCTCCTTGGTTCATACTCCGTTCATGCTAGTAAGGGTTCCCATAGCCTAATCCGGCAAGGATGGATATTTCAAGCTTTTCCATCTCTTTTCTCTGGCCCGCTTCGATATGGTCGTATCCCAGAAGATGAAGCGTGCCGTGCACCACCATGTGCGCCCAGTGGGAGTCCGGGCTCTTCCCCTGCTCCGCTGCCTGTCGTTCCACCACTGCTGCACATATTAGCAGATCCCCCAACAGCGGAAGCGTCATCCCGGGAGGGTTCTCAAACGGAAAAGAGAGCACATTGGTAGGGCCGCTCTTGCGGCGGTATCTGCGGTTCAGTCGCGCGCTCTCCTCCTGTTCCACGACACGGACGGTAACCTCCGCTTTCGGTGAGGGGAAACCCGCCCCCTGGAGCGCGGCCCGTACCCATCTGGCAAAGCTCTCCCTGGATGGGATGTCCCCCGTGTTCTTCAGGGCACACTGTAGATCGAGGACGATATCCAACTAGCGTTCTTCGAACTTTTCGTAGGCAGTCACGATGCGCTGCACCAGCTGGTGACGCACCACATCCCGCGCCTGGAAGAAGGTGAAACCAACTCCCTCGACATCTTTCAGCACCTCGATCACATGGCGCAGTCCGGAGCGACTCCCCTGGGGAAGATCGATCTGGGTCACGTCACCGGTGATGACCGCGCGAGAACCGAAACCGATACGGGTCAGGAACATCTTCATCTGCTCGACGGTGGTGTTCTGCGCCTCGTCGAGGATGATGAACGATTCATTGAGGGTACGCCCCCGCATATAGGCGAGCGGCGCCACCTCGATGACATTGCGCTCGATGAGTCTGGCCACCCGTTCGAAACCGAGCATCTCGTACAGAGCATCATAGAGCGGACGCAGATAGGGATCGATCTTCTGCGCCAGATCTCCTGGCAGAAAACCAAGCCGCTCACCGGCCTCCACTGCCGGTCGGGTCAAAACGATACGCCGGACCCGATCGTGCTCCAGCGCCTCCACCGCCGAGGCCACTGCCAGGTATGTCTTGCCGGTACCGGCCGGCCCGATGCCGAAGATGGCATCCTCATGCTGAATCTGATAGAGATAGCGCTGCTGATTGGCGCCACGGCCGCGGATCACTCCCCGCGGCGTCCTGACAGCCGTCTCCGGCGGGGCTTCCGGCTCCACCAGCGCGTCGATGCCTGACTGCTGCAGAAACAGGTGTACGCCGGAAGGGGTGAGCGGTTTCTGCGCCGCTTCCCGATAGAGCTCGTGCACCACCTTGCTGGCCAGGGCGATGGCCCCGCTGCCACCGATGATACGGAAGTTGTTGCCACGATTGTTGATCTCTACCCCCAAGCGACGCTCCACCTGGCGCAGATGTTCGTCGAGCTGGCCACAGAGATTGGCGAGACGCTGGTTGTCCGCCGGTTCCAGAGAGAAGTCGATTGAGTGCAGGGCGTTGCTCATGCGCGCTTGCGTTGCCGACCCTCCTCGATCTCAATCAGCTCACCACGCAGCGAATTGGGAAGCACCTCGGTTATGCGCACCTGTACAAACTGCCCGATCAGCGCCTCGTCACTGCAGAGGAAATTAACCACCCGGTTGTTTTCGGTACGGCCGGCGAGCTGTCCCCTCCCTTTGCGCGCCGGCCCTTCCACCAGCACCCGTTGATGTGTTCCGACCATCTTCCGGCCAATCGCCGCTGCCTGTTGTGCAATACGTTGCTGCAACAGCATCAGGCGCTCTTTTTTTACCTCAGGGGGGACGTCGTCGGGCAGGCCAGCCGCCGGCGTGCCGGGGCGGGCGCTATATATAAAGCTGAAAGAGTGGTCGAAACCCACCTCTGCAATGAGATTCATGGTGGCCTCGAAGTCCGCTTCGCTCTCTCCGGGGAAACCGATGATAAAGTCGGAGGAGATACTGATGTCAGGGCGCACGGCACGCAGTCGGCGGATGATCCGGCGATACTCCAGCACGCTGTGGCCCCGCTTCATCGCAGTAAGGATCCGGTCCGACCCACTCTGCACAGGAAGGTGGAGGTGGCTGACGAGTTCCGGAAGTTCAGCATAGGCCTGAATCAGGCTGTCGCTCATCTCCACCGGATGGGAGGTGGTATAGCGAATCCGGTCGATGCCATCCACCGCGGCCACATAGGAGAGCAGCAGGGCCAGATCGGCAGCGCCGCCGTCATGCATCGCACCCCGGTAGGCATTCACGTTCTGTCCCAGCAGATTCACCTCGCGCACCCCTTGGGCAGCCAGCTGCACCACCTCGGCAATCACGTCGTCGAAGGGGCGGCTCACCTCCTCGCCGCGGGTATATGGCACCACACAGTAACTGCAGTATTTGCTGCACCCTTCCATTATTGCCACGTAGGCGGACGGCCCCTCGGCGCGCGGCTCGGGGAGCCGATCGAACTTTTCGATCTCGGGAAAAGAGACATCGATCACACCGCGCCGACCACGGTGAACTTCCTCGAGCATCTCCGGAAGACGATGCAACGTCTGCGGACCGAACACCAGATCCACACACGGCGCCCGCTTGCGCAACAGCTCACCCTCCTGGCTGGCTACGCAGCCACCCACACCGATCACCAGTTGCGGACGACGCTCCTTCAGCTCGCGCCACATTCCCAGCTGGGAGAACACCTTCTCCTGCGCCTTCTCGCGGATTGAACAGGTGTTGAGCAGCAGCAGATCCGCCTGTTCGGCTTCATCCACCAGCTCGAAACCGTGGGTGGTGTCGAGCAGCTCCGCTATCCTGGCGGAGTCATACTCGTTCATCTGACAACCAAACGTCTTGATATAGAGCCTGCGCTTCACGAAAACCGATACTCTTGCGATTCCTGATTGCAAAAAGTGTAACGCACCGGGGTCACTACCCGCAAACCTCCTCCGGGCAGGGCGAAGGACAGTCCGTCGGCTGGAACCACCAGGCAGGGCGGAGGGTCGGCGAACCGCCCCTGCTCGACGCTCCACTGCTCGGCCCTCCGCCTCTCTCGGGAAACGGGGTTGTCAATCCTGTAGTCGAAGCTCAAACGGTGGCGTTCTTCCCCTCAAGCAAGGGTCGCAACACTTCTGCAAGCTCCTTTGGCTTGAATTTGCCCACGTAGGCGTCGGCGCCCACACTCTTGCCGATGTTGCTGTTGGCTGCGGCGGAGAGCGACGAATGCATGATCACCGGAACCCCGTTGAACCGCTTGTCACTCTTGATCTTCTTGGTGAGGACATAACCATCCATCTCCGGCATCTCCACGTCGGTGAGGATGAAATCGAGCCGGTCCGCCACACTCTCGCCCGCCTGCTCCGCCTCATCGGCAATCTTGCACAGCTTTTTCCATGCCTGTTTACCATTCTTGGCGCTGGTGTGCTGAATTCCCATGCGGTCCATGGTCATCTCGATCTGGGTCCGGGCAACCGAGGAGTCATCGGCAAAGAACATCCTGGCCGGAACATCCACCTTGTCGATACCGTCGAAGAGGTGTGGATCGGCAGTTCGACCGGTGGTCTCGTCCAGAATCTTCTCCACATCCAGTATCATCACGATACGATCATCCTTGAGATCGGCAACTGCGGTCACCAGTCCCCCATGCCGATGGGCCATCATCGCCGGTGGCTCCTTGATGGAGCTCCACTCCATACGAACGATCTGATCCACCGAATCCACCAGAAATCCCTGCATGTTGTAGTTGTACTCGGTGACAATCAGCGCGTCCGGTTTACTCTCCACCTTCACATCACAGAAATGCGACATGTGAATCACCGGGATCATCACCCCACGCAGGCTCACCATCCCCTCCACACCCGGCGGCATATCGGGGGCACGGACAATCTCCGGAACCCGCAACACCTCCCGGACTTTGAAAACGTTGATCCCGAACATTTCCTCGCGGCCACTGTTCTGGTCCACCCCGAGACTGAATAGAAGGATCTCCAGCCGGTTGGCACCCGCCAGACCGGTTCGATCATCGACTGACTTCAGAAAATTTGACATCTCTCCAATCCTGTTCATCCAGTAACAAACCCTGCCCAGCCTTAGCGCCGGTTACTGTCAATAACGGCTGCACCACGGTGCTACTTGAGAAAAAACTTTCCCCCGCCTGCTTCTCGCAGGAAAACTGTTCACACCTCTTTGACAAAGCCAGCTGGATAAAGAGCAACAGGGCACCCATAATGATGGTGACAGGGATCGTGCTTTAATCCATAACCAGACCTTGGTGGCCGCCACCCCCCCCGTGGCGGCTTTTTTTG
>JALSRO010000460.1 GCA_026984715.1 Chromatiales bacterium
AAAAGGCTTGCTCTTGACAGCCATTCCGAGATCTATCACAATTCGCCTTCTTTGCAGGCCGGACCTCCGGCCTGTTGTTTATTTTTGGTCTGGAGTTAGACTTCATGGCGACAACGAATCAATTGGTGCGCAAGCCACGCGCCCGTCAACCGGAGAAGAGTACAGTCCCTGCGCTGGAGGCGTGTCCGCAGAAGCGAGGTGTATGCACCCGCGTCTATACGACGACACCGAAAAAGCCGAATTCAGCGCTGCGCAAGGTTGCCCGTGTGCGCCTTACCAATGGTTACGAGGTTACCACCTATATCGGTGGCGAGGGCCACAACCTGCAGGAGCACTCGGTAGTGCTGATTCGCGGTGGCCGTGTCAAGGATCTTCCTGGTGTGCGCTACCACACGGTACGCGGTTCGCTGGATACCGCTGGCGTCAGTGAACGTCGCCAAGGTCGTTCTAAATATGGCGCCAAGCGCCCCAAGTCGTAGATTCAAGGTTGAACGGATACTGATATGGCTAGAAGAAGAGTTGCTGCCAAGCGCGAAATATTGCCGGATCCCAAGTTTGGCGACCTGACCCTTGCTCGCTTCATCAACATGCTGATGCTAGACGGCAAGAAATCCATCGCGGAGAAGATCGTCTATGGTGCTCTTGATCGGGTGGCGGAGAGGGGCAAGGGTGACGGCCTGGAGCTGTTCGGCAAGGCGCTGGAGAACATCCGTCCCATGGTGGAGGTGAAATCGCGCCGGGTGGGTGGTGCCAACTACCAGGTGCCTATCCAGGTGCGTCCGCAGCGTAGTTCTACGCTGGCCATGCGCTGGCTGATCGAGGCGGCTCGCAAACGGGGTGAAAAGAGCATGGGGCTGCGCCTGGCTGGGGAGATTCTCGACGCCTGCGAGAGCCGGGGTGCTGCGGTGAAGAAGCGCGAGGACACACACCGCATGGCCGAGGCCAACAAGGCATTTGCCCACTACCGGTGGTAGTGGCTGGGAAGGACTTGAAACGAGGTTAGATCTGTGGCACGTAAAACCCCCATCGAGCGTTATCGCAACATCGGCATCATGGCTCACATTGATGCCGGCAAGACCACTACCACCGAGCGCATCCTGTTTTATACCGGGATCTCACACAAAATAGGCGAGGTGCATGATGGTGCGGCTACCATGGACTGGATGGAGCAGGAACAGGAGCGTGGTATCACCATAACCTCGGCCGCCACCACCTGCTTCTGGAAGGGCATGGATCAGCAGTTCCCGGAGCACCGCATCAATATTATAGATACTCCGGGGCACGTGGACTTCACCATCGAGGTGGAGCGCTCGCTGCGCGTTTTGGATGGCGCCTGCGCGGTGTTCTGCGCCGTCGGCGGGGTGCAGCCCCAGTCGGAGACGGTCTGGCGTCAGGCCAACAAGTACTCCGTGCCGCGGCTGGTGTTCGTCAACAAGATGGACCGCCAGGGGGCGGACTTCCTGCGCGTGGTGGAACAGATCCGCGAGCGTCTCGGCGCCAACCCGGTTCCGGTGGTGCTCGCCATCGGCGCCGAGGAGAACTTCAAGGGCGTGGTTGATCTGATCCGCATGCAGGCCATCTACTGGAACGAAGATGACATGGGTGCCACCTACGAGGCGAAGGATATTCCTGCCGACATGCTGGCGCAGTGCGAGGAGTATCGCGAAAAGATGATAGAGGCCGCTGCCGAGGCCAATGAGGAGCTGATGGAGAAGTACCTGGAAGAGGGGGAGCTCTCCAGTGACGAGATCCGGCAGGGGCTGCGTATCCGTACCTTGAACAATGAAATCGTTCCAGCCCTGTGCGGTACCGCCTTCAAGAACAAGGGGGTGCAGGCGATGCTGGATGCGGTCATCGAATACATGCCTTCCCCGGTGGATGTGCCACCCATCAAGGGGGAGCTGGATGATGCAGAGGGTACCGAGGCAGAGCGCAAGAGCTCCGATGACGAGCCGTTCGCCGCCCTTGCCTTCAAGATCGCCACCGACCCCTTCGTCGGCACCCTGACCTTCTTCCGTGTCTACTCCGGGGTGCTGAGCTCTGGTGATACCGTGTACAACCCGGTGAAAGGCAAGAAGGAGCGTATCGGGCGTATCGTGCAGATGCACTCCAACAGCCGGGAGGAGATCAAGGAGGTGCGCGCCGGTGACATAGCCGCTGCAGTAGGGCTCAAGGATGTCACCACCGGTGATACCCTGTGCGATCCCAACAACGTCATTACCCTGGAACGTATGGAGTTCCCGGAGCCGGTCATCTCCGTCGCCATCGAGCCCAAGACCAAGGCAGACCAGGAGAAGATGGGTATCGCCCTCAGCAAGCTGGCCCAGGAGGATCCCTCCTTCCGGGTACATACCGACGAGGAGTCGGGGCAGACCATCATCTCCGGCATGGGCGAGCTACATCTGGAGATCATCGTGGATCGCATGAGCCGCGAGTTCAACGTGGACGCCAACGTGGGTGCTCCCCAGGTGGCCTACCGCGAGACCATGCGCAAGCCGGTGGAGTCGGAGGGCAAGTTCGTGCGCCAATCGGGTGGCCGCGGACAATATGGTCATGTATGGCTCAGGCTGGAGCCGCAGGAGCCCGGTAGCGGCTACGAATTCGAGAATGCCATCGTTGGTGGTGTGGTGCCGAAGGATTATGTTCCCGCCGTGGACAAGGGGGTGCGTGAGGCAATGGGTAACGGCGTGCTGGCCGGTTATCCGGTGGTGGATGTTAAGGTCACCCTGTACGACGGCTCCTACCACGACGTGGATTCCAACGAAAATGCCTTCAAGATTGCCGCTTCCATGGCCTTCAAGGATGGTTTCATGAAGGCCAGTCCAGTATTGCTCGAGCCTATCATGAAGGTGGAGGTGACCACGCCTGAAGAGTATATGGGTGACGTTATCGGCGACCTCAATCGTCGCCGCGGGCTCGTGCAGGGGATGGAGGATTCGCCGGCCGGCAAGCTGGTCAGCGCCGAGGTTCCCCTGGCAGAGATGTTTGGCTATGCCACATCGCTGCGCTCCATGTCCCAGGGGCGAGCCACCTACTCCATGGAGTTCGAGAAATATGCCGAGGCCCCGAGCAGTGTGGCCGATGAAGTGATCAAGAAAGCGTCTTGAGCGGTAGTTTTGACCAGTTGATAGAGGTGACAGACAGTGTCCAAGGAAAAATTTGAACGTACCAAGCCCCACGTAAACGTAGGCACCATCGGCCATGTCGATCACGGCAAGACCACACTGACGGCGGCGCTGACGAAGGTAATGGCGGAGAAGCACGGAGGGGAGACCAAGGGATACGACCAGATTGACAGTGCGCCGGAGGAGCGTGCACGCGGTATCACCATTGCGACGGCGCACGTGGAGTACGAATCGGACAAGCGTCACTACGCCCACGTGGACTGCCCGGGGCATGCTGACTACGTGAAGAACATGATCACCGGCGCGGCGCAGATGGACGGAGCGATACTGGTGGTATCTGCGGCGGACGGTCCGATGCCGCAGACCCGGGAGCACATACTGCTGTCGCGCCAGGTAGGGGTTCCGTACATTGTGGTGTACCTGAACAAGGCGGACATGGTGGACGACGAAGAGCTTCTGGAGCTGGTGGAGATGGAGGTACGGGAGCTTCTGGACAGCTACGATTTTCCTGGAGACGAGACGCCGGTGATAACGGGTTCGGCGCTGAAGGCGCTGGAAGGTGACCAGTCGGAGATAGGGGTTCCGTCGATTCTGAAGCTGGTGGAAGCGATGGACGAGTACATACCGGAGCCGGAGCGTGCGGTAGACGGAGACTTTCTGATGCCGGTAGAGGACGTATTCTCCATATCGGGTCGAGGGACGGTGGTGACGGGTCGTATCGAGCGGGGTGTCATCAAGGTTGGTGACGAGATCGAGATAGTCGGGATTCGAGAGACCCAGAAGACCACCTGCACGGGTGTGGAGATGTTCCGGAAGCTGCTGGACGAAGGTCGAGCGGGTGACAACGTAGGGGTATTGCTGCGCGGCACCAAGCGGGAAGAGGTGGAGCGTGGACAGGTATTGGCGAAGCCGGGTTCGATCACGCCGCACACGAAGTTTGAGGCGGAGGTGTACGTACTGTCGAAGGAAGAGGGGGGTCGGCACACGCCGTTTTTCAACGGTTACCGGCCGCAGTTCTACTTCCGTACCACCGACGTGACCGGCGCCTGCGATCTTCCGGAAGGGACCGAGATGGTGATGCCGGGAGACAACGTGAACATGACGGTATCGCTGATTGCCCCGATAGCGATGGAAGAGGGGCTGCGCTTCGCCATTCGTGAAGGTGGGCGTACCGTTGGTGCCGGTGTGGTATCGAAGATCATCGAGTAATAGAGTATGGCAACCAAAAACCAGAGAATCCGTATCCGCCTCAAGGCGTTCGATCACCGGCTCATCGATCAGTCCGCCTGCGAGATTGTGGAGACCGCAAAGCGCACCGGCGCCCAGGTACATGGCCCGATCCCGTTGCCGACGAAGATCGAGCGATTCACCGTGCTGATATCGCCGCATGTCAACAAGGATGCACGCGACCAGTACGAACTGCGTACCCACAAGCGTCTGATGGATATTATCGATCCCACGGACAAGACCGTCGATGCCCTGATGAAACTGGATCTGGCTACAGGGGTCGATGTGCAGATCAAACTGAACTGAGCTGCTGCGCGGCGCAGAGCCGGTGTTGCCGGACGATATCGCGCGTGGAGTGTGGATGTAACTAGAGGTTGATGAGATGAGTATTGGGGTAGTTGGACGCAAGGCAGGAATGACCCGCATCTTTACCGAGGAGGGCGTGTCGATCCCCGTGACTGTTATAGAGGTAGAGCCCAATCGGGTAACCCAGGTGAAGAGTGTTGGTACCGATGGGTATCGGGCCGTGCAGGTCACCACCGGGAGCCGCCGTGCCAATCGCGTTACCAAGCCGGCTGCAGGCCACTTCGCCAAGGCTGGGACGGTGGCGGGCCGTGGCCTCTGGGAGTTCCGGCTCGCCGACGGTGAAGAGAGTGATCTGGCTCCCGGTGGCGAGATCAAGGTGGATATATTCTCTGCCGGCCAGAGCGTCGATGTGACCGGGACCTCTATTGGAAAGGGGTTTGCCGGTACGATCAAGCGCCACAACTTCCGCGGGAAGGACGCCACCCACGGCAACTCCCTTTCCCACCGCACCCCTGGCTCCATCGGTCAGAATCAGAGTCCGGGGCGAGTGTTCAAGGGCAAGAAGATGGCGGGACAGATGGGTAACAAGCGGAGCACAGTACAGAATCTGGAAGTGGTGCGTGTCGACGTTGAGCGCAACTTGCTGCTGATAAAGGGCGCAGTGCCCGGCTCCCGGGGTGGCGACGTCATCGTCCGGCCGGCTGTCAAGGCGCGTGGTTAGGAGATTACGATGGAACTGAAACTGTCATCTGCAACGGGAGCCGCCGGTTCGATAGAGTTGTCTGATACAATCTTCGCTAGGGAGTTCAACGAGACACTGATTCATCAGGTGGTCACAGCCTATCTGGCCGGTGCGCGCGCTGGCAGCAAGGCGCAGAAGAACCGCTCTGCTGTCAGTGGAGGGGGCGCCAAGCCGTGGCGACAGAAGGGAACCGGGCGGGCCCGGGCGGGTACCATTCGCAGCCCCTTGTGGCGTGGAGGCGGTACGACCTTTGCCGCAGTGCCCCGCGACTATACCCAGAAGGTGAACCGCAAGGCTTATCGTGCCGCTATGCGCTCCATTCTTTCGGAACTGGTGCGGCAGGAGCGGTTGGTCGTCGTCGACAGGTTTGCCGTTGATGCCCCGAAGACCAGGAAACTGGTGAGCCTGCTGGGCGATCTTGGTGTCGAGGATGTCCTGATCGTGACGGATGAGCTGGACGAAAATACCTTTCTGGCATCGCGCAACCTGCATAAGGTAGGCGTGTGTGATGCAGAATCAATCGACCCGGTGAGCCTGCTTGGCTACGAGAAAGTGCTGATGACCGAGGGTGCGGTCAAAAAGATCGAGGAGAAACTGGCATGAACCAGGAACGTCTGTTGAAGGTGATACTGGCTCCTCACATCTCAGAGAAGGCCAGCCTCGCCACCGAAAAGTGCAACCAGGTAGTGTTCAAGGTAGCGGCCGATGCCACCAAGCCCGAGGTCAAAAAGGCCGTGGAGCAGCTGTTCGAGGTGGAGGTTCAGTCTGTGAACATCTGCAACATCAAGGGCAAGAGCAAGCGCTTTGGTACCCGGATGGGTCGCCGTCGCGGCAGCAGAAAGGCATATGTTACCCTGAAACCCGGCCAGGATATTGGATTCATGGCCGAAGAACTGAGTTAAAGGATCCGATTATGGCAGTCGTCAAGACCAAACCGACATCTGCAGGGCGCCGTTTTGTGGTCAAGGTGGTGACACCCGGGCTGCATAAGGGGAAACCCCACGAGCCGCTGCTACAGAAGAAGAGCAAGACCGGCGGGCGTAACAACCTGGGACGCATCACCTGTCGCCACCAGGGCGGCGGACACAAGCAGAAGTACCGCATCATCGATTTCAAGCGTAACAAGGATGGTGTCCCCGGCTATGTCGAGCGTATCGAATATGATCCCAACCGCAGTGCACATATCGCGCTGGTGCGTTACGCAGATGGTGAGCGCCGCTACATCATCGCGCCCAAGGGGGTCAGTGCCGGTACCCCTGTTATCTCGGGGCAGGGGGCACCGATCAAGCCGGGGAACTGTCTGGCGCTGCACGATATTCCCGTTGGGTCCACTGTGCACTGTGTGGAGATGCGACCGGGGAAGGGTGCTCAGCTGGCACGTAGCGCCGGCACATCTGTGCAGCTGGTGGCCCGCGAAGGGCGGTATGCCACCCTGCGGTTGCGTTCCGGGGAGATGCGCAAGGTACTTTCCGAATGCCGGGCCACTATCGGCGAGGTCAGTAACTCGGAGCA
>JALSRO010000461.1 GCA_026984715.1 Chromatiales bacterium
CAACAGAGAGAGGCTGTTGGCGCTCTCCACGAACTGGGCGATGGTCGCACCACCGGTGTCGCGCGCCGCCTGGTTGATGCGCTTCACCTTGTCGTGAGACTCGGGGTTCTCATCCAGATTGGTGATCAGTGACCCATCGATCTTCAGATAGGCCACCTTCAGCCGTTTCTGCAGCATGATGGCATTCGGCGCCACGCCGAAGTGATCCAGCGCAACACCGCAGCCAATCTTTCGCAGCCCGTTGACCAGCCGGGTTACTGCACCCAGCTGCCGCAGGGCGCACTCTTCGGCGATCTCGAAGACCAAGCCACCCTGTTTGATACCGGCCTCCCGCAGCTGCTGCCCTACCCATAGCAGCAGCCCCTCGTCCTTGATGGACTCCTCGGAGAGCTTGACGAACAACTTGGTACTCATGCCGCTCTTCTGCCGTTCTGCCAAAGCGGTGATTGCGTGACCGATCACCCAGCGCTCCACCTCGGGGAGCAACCCTGCCTGCTGCGCAACCGGAATGAACTCTGCGGGGGAGATATCCTGCCCCTCTTCCCGCATCCGGAGCAAAACCTCATACTTCTCTCCAGGCTCCCCATGCAAACTGACGATGGGCTGAAACAGAAGATGCAGTCCACCCTGCTCTAAAGCTTTCCTGATGCGTTTGGTCCATTCGCTCTGCATCTCGCGCTCCGCCAGATCCTCGACTACCGGAACGAACTGGGTTACCCGATTGCCACCGGCTTCCCGGCTCTCGGCACAGGCTTTGCTCGCGCGGGCGAGCACCTCCTGGGCATTGGGGACGGTATCGTTGATCAGGGTGATGCCGATACTGCATGTGCACTGAATGGAGTACCCCTTGATCTCGATGACATGGCGCTCGATCATGGCACGCAGCAGCTCGGCTATCTTGCCTGCGGTTGCGGCATTGCAGTTGCGGGCCACAGCGGTGAATATATTGGTATAGAAGCGGGACAGCCCCTGCGCCAGGTTTCCTTTCTGTTTAAGCACCCGGGCGATATCGACCAGCAGGCGGTCGCTGGCGGCCACCCCCATCTGCTCCTGGATGCGCTTGAAGTTGTCTATCTCTATATAGAGCAGTGCACCCTTGGAGTGGCCCTGCTTGGCCTTCTTCACCTCGGCACTCAGGCGGCGCAGAAAATATTGCCGATTGAACAGACCGGTGATCTGATCGAGATTCTTGAGCCGCCGCACGCGCTCCTCCAGCTCCTTGTTCCGGGACTGCTCCCGGATTGTGATCTGTATACAGGGCTCGCCTCCCAGGGTAGCGGGACGCAACTCCATGGTGGTTTCGAACAGCTGGCCGTCGGTGCTGCGGCCCTGGAGGCGCAACTCGTTCTGATCCCGCTCCCCCTCGGAGAAGTTGCGCAGAAAGGATTTCACCTTGTTTTGATCATCCTGGCCTACCGTCTCCAGCAGCAGCTCCCCCTGCAACTCCCACAGGCCGGAAAATCCAAACCGTTTCATGTAGGCACCATTGGCAAACAGATAGACACCATCCCTCACATAGGCGATGCCGTCTCTGGAGCTTTCCAACAGATCCCGGCCACGCCGCTCGGAATCGAAATATTTCTGGGTGAAGTAGCGCTGGGCGCGGCGTGCCTCCAGATCCTGCAGCTCGCGGCCGACCACCAAGCGCAGATGTTCGGGGGAGTGCATGGAGACGCAACCACGGGCGCCGGAACGGAGCAGCTGCATCACCTCGTTGTTGTTCTCCACCTCTTCATCGGTCAGGATAAGAAAAGAGAGATCCTGGCCACTGCGCACCATCTCCGCCAGCGCCTCCATTGGGGGAAAATCTGTATGGGGCAGCCGGGCCATCACCATGTCCCACTCTCCTGAGGTGAGCAGCTGGCGCATATCCTGGGGGTTTCCCACCTGTTCGGCCTGCACCGGATACCCGCCACTGCGCAGCAGATTGACGATTTCGTCACCATCACCGAGATCATCCTCAACCACGATCAGACGAAGTGTGTTGTCGTTACTGCTCATACTCATTGTATTTGTCTTCCTGAAGAGCCTGTCTCTCCGCCAGGAGGTACCGAAATGGACGTTACCGCCTGGCCAGGACATCATCGAATGTCAGTCTTGATCTCTCACGGCCTGACCGGCCGATATCAAGGGCGCATGTTTGATATTTCGGCAGGTAGCGCTATTCTTTTTAATGAAGAATATGCAACATCTCGGAAAACCGGCCACCGGCGAGGAGAAGAGCGGGGTCTATATCATTGATGATACAGCCTTTATTGGCACCCCTGCGCAGCAACAGGTGCCGATGCCAACCATTACATCCGGCGACGTTGTCCGGCAGCAGAACATAACAGAGATGACACCATGAGAGAAGTCACCATCCGCCCGGAGTCCGCCGAGGATCTGCATGGGATCGATATCGTCAATATCAGTGCCTTCGAGGAGGAGGACGAGGCGCGGCTGGTGACAGCACTGCGCCACAGCGCTGCATATATCCCCGGGCTTTCCCTCGTGGCCGAGAGCCATGACCGTGTTGTGGGGCACCTGATGATGTGTAGGGCAGGGCTGGAACGGAAGAAGGAGAACATCGAAATTCTCGCGCTCGCCCCCATGTCCGTATTGCCCTCCCACTCCCACCGGGGAATCGGCTCCAGACTCGTCACCTCGGCCATGGAGCAAGCCAGAGAGCAGGGCTTTCCTGGCATCGTGGTTGTCGGATATCCCGGCTATTACAGGCGTTTTGGCTTCGAACCGGCACGCGGGAAGGGCCTTGAATGCAACCTCCCCGTGGAAAATGAGGCGGTGCTGGTGTTCGAGCTGGAGAAAGGGGTGTTCGACGGCGGAGGAGAGATCATCTATCCGGCCATTTTCAGGCAGTTCTACCAGACTGGCCACTGAGTGCCGCCATGACTGCTCAGCAGACTGGAACTTTGGCGGGGGCCCCCTCCTGCTCACGAACCAGGCGGGGAACCAGGTAACCCGGAAGCCGATGGCGCAGTTCCGTCACAAGGGATATGGCACTCCCCTCACTCACATCGAAGTGGGCCGCACCGGCCACCTTGTCCAGCAAGTGCAGGTAGTAGGGCATCACTCCGGAGGCAAACAGCTCCTCACTGAGCCTCGACAACACCTCCAGCTCATCGTTGACCCCCCTTAGCAGTACCGACTGATTCAGCAGAGTCACCCCTGCGGTCGCCAGTTCCGCCAAGGCACAACGCACTTCATCATCCAGCTCATTGGGATGATTGAGATGGATTACCATCACCGTTTGCAGACCGCATCCCCGCAACCACTGAAGCAACCCGTCGTCCACCCGGGACGGCAACACCACCGGCAGGCGGGTATGGATCCGCAACCGGCGCAGGTGTGGAATCTGCCGGAGTCCGGCCGACAACCGCGCCAACGCCTCGTCCGCCAGCAGCAACGGATCCCCGCCACTCAGAATCACCTCCTCGATACCGGGGTCCGCGGCAATATATGCCAGCGCATCCTTCCACTCTCCACGCCGGGGATTGGCTGCGGCATAGGGGAAATGGCGGCGAAAACAGTAACGGCAGTGGATAGCGCAGGCGCCGCTGGCGATCAGCAACACACGTCCACGGTATTTGTGAATCACTCCGGGAGCCACCATCGATGCCCCATCGCCTACCGGGTCGGTTCGGAAGCCCGCTACCGCGCGCCCTTCCGCTGCACGGGGCAACACCTGCAGCAGCAGCGGATCCCGGGGATTCCCCCGCTCCATGCGGGCAACATACCCTACCGGTACCCGCAGAGGGAAACCACCCTCTTCTGGCTCCACGGCCGGCACGGGAAGCTCCAGACGCCGCATCAGCTCCGGCAGCCCGGTTACCGCCTGCGCCAACTCCCGCTGCCAGCTGCAACTGTGTAAAAGTTCATCTTTTACGGGTATCATAGGGGGATCATTCTACAGGAGTCGAACAGGACCATGGCAAGCTACAGCACCAATGAATTCAAACGAGGCCTCAAGGTGATGCTGGATGGAGACCCGGCCGCGATTATCGAGAACGAGTTCGTGAAGCCGGGCAAGGGGCAGGCATTCAACCGGGTGAAGCTGCGCAATCTGAAAACCGGCCGGGTCATTGAGCGCACCTTCAAGTCGGGGGAGTCCATCGAGGCCGCGGACGTAATCGAAACCGACATGCAGTACCTGTACAGTGACGGAGACAACTGGCACTTCATGGATCCAGAGACATTCGAGCAGATCTCCGCCGACGAGAAGGCTGTCACCGAAGCCAAACAATGGCTGAAAGAGCAGGATATCTGCACCGTTACCCTGTGGAACGGAGTCCCCCTCAGTGTAACCCCCCCCAATCACGTCATTCTCAAGGTAACGGAGACCGAACCGGGGATCCGGGGCGACACTGCAACCGGGGGTAACAAGCCGGCCACCCTCGAGACCGGAGCGGTGGTCCAGGTTCCGCTCTTCGTCAACGAAGGGGATCTGATCAAGGTGGACACCCGGACAGGCAGCTATGTATCGCGAGCCAAGGAGTAGCGCCCCCCTCTCTCCCTGTTGAATGACTCCCCCTCTGGTGCACTGGCAACCGACTGCATCGCTACAGATCCTGCAGCTGCGCGCCCGGACGCTTGCCCGAATCCGCCAATTCTTCGATAGCCGGAAGGTTCTCGAGGTCGAGACACCGCTACTCTCTGCTGCAGCCAACACCGATCCGCAACTGGAGAACTTCTCCACACTCACCGGGAGCGGCAAAAGACTCTACCTGAACAGCTCTCCCGAGTTCGCTATGAAACGGCTGCTGGCTGCGGGAAGCGGACCCATCTACCAGATCTGCAAGGCATTTCGCCAAGAAGAGAGCGGGCGCTGCCACAACCCCGAGTTTACCCTGCTGGAGTGGTACCGGCCCGGCTTCGATCACCACCAACTGATGGACGAGGTGGAGCAGCTGGTCGGCATACTGCTGGACCCGCCGTTGACACCGAATGGAAGCGAACGCCTTGCCTGGAGGGAGGCGTTCCAGCGCCACGCAAACATCGATCCCATCCGGGCAGACTGCAGCGGGCTGATGAAATGTACCCGAAACCATGGCATATCGACGACAGACCGTCTCGCCGATGGTGACCGGGAGGGTTGGCTGGATCTGTTGATGACCCATGTGGTTCAACCCCGGCTGGGGCGGGGACGGCTCACTTTTCTGTTCGACTACCCGGCATCCCAGGCCGCGCTGTCACGTATCGATCACACCGTCGATCCCCCGACGGCAGAACGCTTCGAGCTGTTTCTGGAAGGGATCGAGCTGGCCAACGGTTTTCACGAGCTGACCGATAGCAAGGAGCAGCGCCAGCGGTTCCTTCAGGATCGCCAACAGCGCTCCAAAGCGGGACTACCGCTACCACCACTGGATGAGAATCTGTTGGCAGCGCTGGAGCATGGACTGCCCGACTGCTCCGGAGTAGCATTGGGAATAGATCGACTGCTGATGCTCATCAGTGGCACCACTCATATCGATCAGGTGCTCAGCTTCCCCTCAGCGCGTGCCTGATCCCCTATTCAGGAGCTCTGCCAGACAAAGCGGTAGGCCACGCCGTCGATCTCATACGAAATCTGTATCGCCGTGAGCGCCACCACCCCTTCCGGTGCACTCCCACCTCCAAAAGCCCACCAAGGATAGCGGGGGAAGATAGCCCGATCCGCCAGGCCGTAAGCACTATACTCCTCGCGAATCTCTCCGCTACCACCAACGGCACTGTCCAGCAACGCCACCCGGGTACGGTGGATCTCCTCGTCACCGTTTACCGGCCGATAACTGCCGATGGCGGAATCATAGCGCCACCAATGGATGTCGATGCTCTCCACGCTTCCCCCGGGATCTCGGTTGATCCGGGGTACCGGAATCACCACCCGGGGATGACCATTTTCCTCCGCTGTCAGGGGGGGGAGTTCAAAGTTCGCCAGCAGCGATGCGCCATTACGCAGCTGCCATCCGCCCGGAGCGGCAGTGGTCAGAAGCGCCTCGCTGTTTTCGCCGGGAGGAAAACTGTACTGGAGGCGGTCCCACTCCCCATTGCCATCGTCATCCAGCGCCCGGAGCCTGAAGTACTCATTGCCACACTGGCCGTCACCAAGCACCACCGAGCTGTTGCTCATTCCCGCCGTGCTGTCGAAGACCACACCGGAGGTGGTTGCCGTCGCAGCGGGAGGATAGAGAGAGACAACCACAGCACTGCTGCAGATCTGTTCCAGGCTGGGGCTGGTTTCATTGGTCTCCACCTGCATGGCGAAGCCAGAGTATTCATAACCGGCGGGATCGGCAAAGCTGCCGTCGGCATCCGCCAGCGCACCATGCCAGACGAAACCGGGTACCGCCCGGTAGTAGATCCCGCTGGCGGAATCATAGCTGAAGTAGGCATCCTCCGGCTGGCCGTCACGCACCACTTCTGTTACAGGCGGATAGAGCTGTTTCAGCTCCCGCACGGCACCACCACCATTCGAGCCGCCATCCTCATCCTGGCAACCGGTGAGGGAAAGGGCCATGAAGACGCCGGCAATGAGAACGGCCAGCACGGCATCGGGCCTCGACTCATGGCCCCCGTTTCGAAAGGCGAATCTGAAGTTCATACGGCAACGGCTCTCGGGATAGTTTGAAATCAACATCCCTGTGCGCTCTCCGCGGCACGGCCATGACGCCGACGCAACATTGACGGTTTACCCCGCCGCCGCGTCAATAATGTGCCACTTCTCTGGGAAAGCTATCGGCAAACCGCCAGCGGCCCTTTAATCACACCCCGTCTGCAGGCATACTGCATGGCATGAACCACTGGCCTCGGGATTTGGACAGCACAGATGCTCCTCTCATGGACTCGAAATCCTGCGGCCACGGAAGAGG
>JALSRO010000462.1 GCA_026984715.1 Chromatiales bacterium
CTTTTTCCCCGAGACCCGAGAACAGCACCGAGTCGCGCAGCGCGCAGCTCTGGCAGTCAGCGGTACCGTTCCAGGCCTCTTTGGATGAGAGTATCTTCATGGGTCAACAGTAGCCAATTCCCGTATCGGCCGGTAGCATTCAGTGGCTCCGGCCGCCCGCTGCTTCGCGGTGCCATAGCCATTCTACAGCAAATTCCGGTAACGCAATTCGTCAATTTCGGAGGTGACCTCTGTTCTGAACGGGCGGTTGAACTCCAGGCAGTCGATGAATACCGGTAGCCGTGTCAGGCAGATGTGCTCGGGGCGCAGGTCTCCGTATGCTTCAACGACATGGGCAGCCCTTGTCGCGAGCAGTGCGGATTCCCTCTCCAGGAACCCCAGCAACCGGTCGCGTAGTTGTTCCAGCTGGGAGTGTGGTGCTAGCTGGCCGGTTTCATGGAGGATGTTGTGGTTGGTCTGGATCTTCTGCCGGTAACGTTGCCGATAGGCCGGCTCCTCCATTGGGTCCGGGGCGCATCCCTGTAGAACTTCACTAACACCCCGATTACGTCGTTCACCTCTTGCGGTTTCAGGGTACCCTGCGAGATGCATCTGTCGAGCATGCGATGGTTGGGGAGGCGCTGCATCTCAACCACACGGCCGCTGCCTGCAAGTTTCAGCACCTCCTCCGGTTCCAGTGTCAATGTCAGGATGCCCAGGTAGTCGGTGCGAACCGGTTTGCGAAGTTTGTACACATGCCGGGTGGTAAGAAATACCCAGGACATATGGGTCTCCTCTACCTCAACCTGTGACGGCCGTTCCGAATACGCCATCGGCTGGCTCAGAAAGGCGACCTTGGCGGCAGTGGAGATGGGTTGACTGGGTATGAACGGATATCCTCTGGGGCATTCCGGAGCAGTGTGGAGGCTGGCCACCATTTCCGGACCGCGTTTCCTCAGCGTTCTGTTTTATCGGAAAAACGGCTCTGTGGATAGAGGGTGTCGCCATTATTGGCGTATCCGTAAAATGGCGCCGGTTTGCGCAAGACTTTCGTTGGCGACTGGCAGGTAACGCTGCTTTGCGGCTCTCCAGCCGAAGGGGAGGTGGTCCGGTTGGGGAACAGTGGCGCCCTTTTGTTTGCGAAAAGTCCGGAATCGTGTTTTTCTCGCAGAAAGCGGGAAGCTGTTTTTCGATGGCCTTGACGGGGGATTTGCGATCCCTGCTCTTGCGTTCCGATGGGGCACAAAAAAAGCCCCCCAAAGTCAGGCTTCGGGGGGCTCCTCCCTGGGGGGGGAAGGGACAAAATCCCTAGATGGTTATACCCAGCGATTTCAGCGTGTCGATGGTCAGACCGCCACGGGGGAGACCCTTCTCACGCTGGTAGGCACTGACGGCGCGCAAAGTGGCGGAGCCGACAATACCGTCGATGGGGCCGGGATTGAAGCCAGCGGCTTTCAGTGCCCGCTGCAACTCGCTGATCACGCCGGGTGTCATGTTGGTCCGGCAGAGAACGGAGCGCCATTCCACGCGCTGATCGGCCACCTTGACCCGCTTGGTGATGGTCTTGTACTTGGCCGGGATCTCGATGCGCTTCTCCTGCGGAGCCGATACCAGTTTGCGCACCTTGACCGTTTTGTACTGGGCAGGAATCTCCACGGTCTTGGTGGATGCGGGAGTCTTCACTACCCGGCGGGTAACGGTTTTGAACTGCGCCGGCGTCTCCAGCAGACAGATCTGGTTTCCGGTGCGGCTGCGCGCATCCATATCCTTGCTGTGTATCTCATGCCAGACGAACTCGGCGTCGGCCACCTTGACCCGCTTGGTGATGGTCTTGTACTTGGCCGGGATCTCGATGCGTTTCTCCTGGGGAGGGGATACCAGCTTGCGTACCTTGATGATCTTGTACTGTGCCGGGATCTCGATCACCTTGGTGGAGGCGGGCTTCTTCACGATCCGTTTGGTGATGGTTTTGTACTTTGCCGGCACCTCGACCAGGCACATGATCTCTCCGGTGGTGTTGTCGATGCGCTCGACCAGCCCACGCCCCTTCTTCCACATAGTCTTGGCGGGTTCAACCAGTACCTTTTCGGTGACGGTTTCATATACCGGTGGAACGGCCACCTCTTTCTGGGAGGCTTCTTTCACCAGTACCTTCTCCTGAACCCACTCGTACTTGGCGGGGATGATCTCCACCTTTTCGGAACCTTCACTGCTGACTACCTGCTCGGTTCTGGTTTCGTAACGGGCGGGCTTCAGATGTTCATGGAAGCACATGCCGGGAGTGGCTGCGTCGAGATCGATACCCCCTGCCTTGGCTGCGTTCAGCAGCGCCGGACTCGCCTCGGGAGATTTGAGGCTTTTGCTGGTGTGCCAGCTGCGGCTGGCCGGGCGGATTTCTATGCGTTCAGTCACTGTCTCATAGGTGGCTGGAACGGAGACTATCTTCTGGGAGGCCTCTTTCACCAATACCTTCTCCTGCACCCATTCGTACTTGGCAGGGATGATCTTGATCTGTTCGGAAGGCTCTCTGACCACGACCTCTTCGGTTTCGGTCTTGAACTGAGCCGGAATGACGACCTTGGCATAACATTCACCCGGCTTCGCGTTGGGAAGCGCGGCCGTTGCGTCAATCTCGTCCGCACCGGCGATGCCGGCGATGCCCAGGGTAAGACACAGGGTCAGGATTGAACTGCACGTTTTGCTTGACATGATACTACTCTCCATCGTGGTTGTATTATTGTTCCTCTCCGCTGCCAACTATACCACAAGCGATATGTTTTTTCGCAACATATTCTGGGGGTTAGTTGCATTGTGTTTACAAATCTGCTCTGCAGCGGCAGATTTACGACACTTCTGTTCCGTCCTTTGTCAGGTTTGCCGGATCCAGCAGGTTGCGCAGTTTCTCTTCGGGAAGATCGGTCAGCTCCAGCGCCACCTCCAGCAGGGGTCTCCCTTCGGCATAGGCTCTCTTGGCAATCTGTGCCCCTTTTTCATAGCCGATAATCGGATTGAGAGCGGTTACCAGAATGGGGTTGCGTTCCAGTACGGTCCGGGTCTGTCCGCCATTTACCCGGAAATCCCTGATTGCTTTGTCGGCCAGGGTGGTGGCCGCATTGGCCAACAGTTCGATGCTCTGCAGCAGGTTGTGGGCGATCATCGGCAGCATCACATTGAGCTGGAAATTTCCCGATTGGCCACCGATGGTGATGGCGCTGTCGTTGCCGATCACCTGGGCGCAGACCATCGCCACCGCTTCCGGGATCACCGGATTGATCTTGCCCGGCATGATGGAGCTTCCGGGTTGCAGGGCGGGCAGGGCGATCTCGGCCAGGCCGGCCAGCGGCCCGCTGTTCATCCAGCGCAGGTCGTTCGCAATCTTCATCATGGCTGCCGCCACGGTCTTGAGCTGCCCACTCATC
>JALSRO010000463.1 GCA_026984715.1 Chromatiales bacterium
CTGCGGCGTCCTGGCTGCTCAACCCCTCGAAACAGTTCTCCATTCGACGGAAGGGGATTCCCATCCGTTCACTCAGGTGCCTTGCCACCCGCTGTCCGAATTCGGGGTGGGTGTTGATACCGGTCCCGACGGCCGTGCCGCCGATGGGGATGGCATGCAGGCGGACCAGGCTGTCTTCGATACGTTTCCTGCCGTGACCAATCTGGCTGGCCCAGCCAGACAGCTCCTGCCCGAAGGTGAGCGGCATGGCGTCCATCAGATGGGTGCGGCCTGTCTTGATGACATCGCTCAGCTGTTCGGCGCGCGTCTCGATGCTGCTCTGCAGATGTTGCAGGGCGGGCAGCAGTTGTTCGTGCAGGGTCAGGCTGGCTGCGATATGAATGGCGCTGGGGAAAACATCGTTGGAACTCTGCCCCATGTTGACGTGGTCATTGGGATGTACCTCTACTCCCTCATTGATGCTGGCAAGGCGGGCGATTACCTCGTTGCAGTTCATGTTGCTGCTGGTGCCAGAGCCGGTCTGGAAGATGTCGACCGGGAAGTGGGCGTCGCAGCTGCCATCAATTACTTGCCGGGCCGCTTGCTGGATAGCGCTGGAGCGTTTTTCATCCAGCAGTCCGAGACTCTGGTTGACTACTGCTGCCGTCAGCTTGATCTCGCCCAGGGCGCGAATCATGGAGCGGGGCAGGCGCAGGCCGCTGATGGGGAAGTTCTCCACCGCCCTTTGCGTCTGCGCGCCATACAGGGCTTCGGCAGGAACTTTCAGTTCCCCCATGCTGTCGTGTTCAATCCGGTATCTGGAACTGCTCATATATCTCGCTGTACCTCTGATTATTGCTGCCGGTTACGGGCATTTTGGTAGCCTGGAACAGCCCGCTTCACCTTGACCTTGTATCTCAAAAAGCCGATTATACGCGTTTTTACAACTTCTCATGCTCCGTAACAGGGGCGCAAATATAGGAATTTCAATGAACGCCGCTGACAAAAAACGGCTGCTGCGCGAGATGCTCTTTGCGCGGCGCTTCGAGGAGCGCTGTTACGAGGCCTATGTGGAGCGCAAGATCGGTGGGTTTCTCCACCTCTACCCCGGCCAGGAGGCCTGCGCCATCGGGGTTCTGGAGGCGGCCCGGCCGGGGCGGGACTATGTGATCACCGGGTACCGCGACCATGTCCACGCCATCAAGTGCGGCTCCGATCCAAAGGAGGTGATGGCCGAGCTGTTTGGCAAGGAGACCGGCTCCAGCAGGGGGCGCGGCGGCTCGATGCATATCTTCGACGTGAAGCACCGCTTCATGGGAGGCTACGCGCTGGTGGGGGGGCCGTTTCCGCTCGCCGCCGGGATCGCCAAGGCGATCAAGATGAAGGGGGACGACGACATCTCCATCTGTTTCCTGGGCGATGCCGCCAACAACCAGGGCACCTTCCACGAGTCGCTCAACATGGCCAGGGTGTGGGAGCTGCCGGTGCTCTACGTGTGCGAGAACAATTTGTACGGCATCGGCACCCGCATCGACCGCTCCACCGCGGTTGTCGATCAATACAAGCGGGTGTGCGGTTACGACATCCCTGCCGCCCAGGAAGATGGGCAGGACATTGAAAAGGTCCATGCGGCCGCCAGCACCGCCGTCGAGCATGTGCGCTCCGGCAAGGGGCCCTATTTCCTGGAGCTGATGACCTACCGCTACCGCGGCCACTCCATGTCCGACTCCAACGCCTATCGCGCCAAGGAGGAGGAGCGCCAGTGGAGCAAGCGCGATCCGATCATCATCCTGCGCGACCGCCTTGTTGAGGCGGGTGAGTTGACTGCGGAGGAGTACAAGGCGATGGATACAGAGATCCTGGATCAGATTGAGGAAGAGGTGATCCCCTTCGCCGAGCAGTCACCGGAGCCAAAGGTCGAGGAGCTGGAAAAATATGTACTGGCGGAGAACGATCCCTGGGTACACGGGGGGACGCAGTAATGGCTGAACTGATGTACTGGGAGGCGATTCGCCGTGCCCACGACGAGGAGATGGCCCGGGATCCGCTGGTGATCTGCATGGGAGAGGATATCGGTGTCGCCGGGGGAACCTACAAGGCCACCAAGGGGCTGTACGACAAATACGGCCCGGAGCGGGTGATCGATACCCCGATATCCGAAAACGGCTTCACCGGCCTCGGCATCGGCGCCTCCTTCCTTGGGGTGCGCCCCATCATCGAAATCATGTCGGTCAACTTCGCCTGGCTGGCGATGGATCAGATCTTCAACACCGCCGCCAAGGTGCGCTACATGTCCGGTGGTCAGCTGGAGGCGCCCATCGTGGTGCGCTCTCCCGGCGGTACTGCCCATCAGCTGGGTGCCCAGCACTCGGCGCGCATGGAGAAGGTGTTCATGGGGATCGCGGGGTTGCGCGTGGTCACTCCCTCCACCCCGAAGCAGGCCTACGGGCTGCTCAAGTCGGCGGTACGCTGCGCCGATCCGGTGTTCATCAACGAGCATGAGCTGATGTACAACCTCAAGGGGGAGGTGCCCGACGAGGAGTTCTTCCATCCGCTGGAGGGCTCCGAGGTGGTGCGCGGAGGGCGTGATGTCACCCTGTTTGGCTACAACATCTCGGTTCACTGGGCGCTGCAGGCCGCGGAGGTGCTGTCGAAACAGCACGGCATCGAGGCGGAGGTGGTGGATCTCTACGCCCTGAGCCCGCTGGATCGCGCCGGGATAGCCGCCTCGGTCGGCAAGACCCACCGGGCAGTGATTGTCGAGGAGGCCGAGCCTGCCGTCGGTGTGGGCTCCGAGGTGATGGCCATCATCAATGAAGAGTGCTTCTTCGAGCTGGATGCCGCCCCGCAGCGGGTATCGGCGGTCAATGTCCCCATACCCTACAACCGCCAGCTGGAGAAGGCCGCACTGCCCACGGTCAAGGATGTGGTCGATGCGGTCCTGGGTCAGATGGGCAAATAAGCAGTTCAGGAGCAATCCGGACTGGTTACACAAGGTCTTGGCTACTCGCCGAGTAGTTACTGAATCGGTAAACCGCTGCACGGCGGGAGTGGAACAACGTAATGGCTGAACCCTATGAGATAAAGATGCCCCAGCTCTCCGACACCATGACCGAAGGGGTCATCGTCAGCTGGGAGAAACAGATCGGCGACAAGGTTGAACGGGGCGACATCGTTGCCACGGTGGAGACCGACAAGGCGATCATGGATGTGGAGGTGTTCCGCGAGGGGTATCTCTCCGGACCGCTGGCGCCGGTGGACAGCACCGTGCCGGTGGGCGCGCCCATCGCCTGGCTGGTAGCCGACAAGGAGCAGGTGCGCGGGGCCGATGAAGCGGCGCCCGCTGCGGCTGCTCCTGCCGCGCAAAGTGAATCCGCCGGGGCCGAACCCGCGCC
>JALSRO010000464.1 GCA_026984715.1 Chromatiales bacterium
TGCTTCTGGTGAGTCACGATCGCACCTTTCTCGATAATGTGGTGACCAGCACTCTGGTGTTCGAGGGAGAGGGGAGAATCGGTGAGTATGTGGGTGGCTATCGCGACTGGGTGAGGCAGCGCCGCGCCGCTCCCGAAAAACGGAAAAAAGTGTCTCTGGAATCCAGGCCGATTGCTGCGCAAAAAAGATCGGAAACGACAAAGCTGAGTTATAAACTGCAGCGTGAACTGGATTCGATTCCGGGTCGGATCGAAGAGTTGGAACAAAAGAGAACAGAGCTTCATAAGGAGATCGCCAAGCCGGATTTCTACCGCCAACCGCATCATCTGACAACAGAAAAAGTGGCCGAGCTGACATCTGTGGAGCAACGGCTCGAAAAGCTTTATGAACGGTGGGAGGAGCTCGAGAACTGAACGCTTGTTTGCCGTGGCAGGGTCGGGAGATCTACCGATTTTTTTGGGTTCTTCGACCTTTCATGTGGAATTACTGGAAGGTTTTCCGGAGACCGTCACCCTTGACAGGGTCTTGCCGGCCAGGAAACCCATCTGCATGATGGATTGGATCCCTTTGAGCCTGTTACCCTACATTTCCATTTTTTCAATGGGCTACCATTCTTTCCGAAACCACTCCGCCCCAACCCCTCATACCGAACATGATGTTGTTGTCCGGCAAGGCCCTGTCAAGGGCGTAGCCGCAGAGCGGTAGTGGCCGGATGAAATCCACACGAAATGACGAACTTTTTTGGAAACTATGAAATACGATGATATGCGAATATTTGCAATTTCTATTTTTTGGGGAGGGGGAGTAGTGAGGTCCAGATGCAGCCCGGGCAGCAACAGCTCCAACGGGCGCTCGCTGAGAAATTGCGAAAATTGTTATATTTAATTACTCCTATTTGTGCATTCTCCGGGGATATGTTAATAAAACGGAAAGACATGGAGCAGTCGTTCTACTCCCGGTGAAGGGCATTCATCCAAATTTACACATTTGTTGCCAGGTCCGGCTGTAAACCGGCCGGTAAATGTGCGATTGTTACATGCAGGCAGGATACGGCAGGCAGGCTGTATCCATTTGGGCAGGGAAGAGACCGGCATGGAAGGATCGATCAATGAGCGACGAAAAGTTTTCCCCACAGCTTTTGCGATCTGTCCTGCAGTCCCAGGGGATTGATATGGACAGTGAGGGAGGATCGTCCACCCACTCGAAACAGCCCGATGGGCCTCCTTCGGGCAGGCTGACGGCCTTCGAGCGCAGAGAGGCTCTCAGGCAGTTGACTGCGATGATCTCCCGGTTTCGCTCCTCCTCCGGGAATGCGGCGGAGGTGGTTGCCTTCCGGCTGGAAAAGCTGCCGCAGATCCTGAGGTTGCTGGCCGAGCTGGTTGCAGAGACCAGGGGCAGCAGCGCCAACAGGGAACAGAAAAAAAAGGTTCTGCACGTGGCTGCGGCAATGCTGCGCCGTATGTTACACATGCCTGATGCAACCCACTATCGTGTGCTGGGCCTCTATAACGGTGCGACCCCGGAACAGATAGAGGAGCACTATCAGCTACTGCACACCCTGTTCTGGTTCGATGAGACCATCGATCCGCAGCGAAAGAGCCGTCTGCGCATCTCCGAGGCCTATACAACCCTGAAAGATCCGGAATCGCGTTACCGTTACGACGAGGATCTGGCTTGGCTCGAGCAGCAGGCGCTGCGCTCGGTTACGAGCGGTGGCAGCAACGGGTGGTGGGGAGTGGCCGTGGCGCTCCTGCTGGGAGTGTTGGGTGGGGTTGCGGCATATCTCTACTGGGATCGGCAGCATCCGCAGACCGTGGCCTCCCCGACACGACCTCCGGAGCAGATGCAGATGGCAGAGAGGGGCGCGACCGAGATGTACTCTCCAGGAGAATCGACCGCCCCGGACCCGCAGCCCCTGTCGCAAGAAGAGCCTTCTGCCGGGGAGGGCCGCTCGGCGCTGCAGCACGAGGATGTTGCGATACCATCTCCGGAGGCGTCCACCGCCCTGGAGCCCCCGGCGACGGAAGCGAAGACAGGGCGGGCATCCCTTCCAACCGACAAGAGGGTTGCCGCCAAGGCACGCCGTTCGCCGGCCGGAGAAGCTTCCCCCGTTCTTCCCCGGAAAAAGGCTCGGCAGAAGAGAGAGAGCAGTGCTGTCGGAAGAGGCGAGGTAGTACCATCGCCTACACCGGCTACCACGCGGGCGAAACATCGGCCCACCGTTCCGACTAGGCTACCCCGCGTCACAGATGTCTCCGGGCGTGAGTTTACGGAGGTCGTACCTCGAAGCAGGCCTTCTCCCCATGCTGCAAAAGGGGTGGAAACGGTTCGCTCCATACCGCAATCGACCGTGACCTTGCTCGATACATCCCCCATTTCCGCAGGGAAGCCGAAACAGGCTCCAACGATGGTGGTGATTGGTTCACCCAGCCTGTCGCTGGACCATCTCAGTAAGGAACAGGTGCAGGCGATATTTCTTGGCAGGGCTGACCGGCTTCCTACCGGCGAGCCCGTTACGCTCGTTTCCGGGCGGGGCGGCAGTCTGCTCAAGGAGCAGTTCTATCGGGAAGTGATTGGCAAGACCCCCCGGCAACTGAAGATCCACTGGGCGAAGATCCGTTTCCAGGGGAGGCAACATCCGCCCCAGTTCCTGACAGATGACGAAGAGGTCAAGGAGCGTGTTGCCCGCTCTCCCGGTGTGATTGGAATCATAAAGAGCACAATGGTCGACGATTCGGTGAAGGTGTTACTGCGTCCTCGGCTCTCCAAATAGTAACCGGGCAACGGTGTCTATGGTATTCAGTGTAGCGCGCCGTTTTACAGCGAGGCGGCCCACTGCCACTGTAGCCACTCGGCGGCAAGATGGGGTAACGCAGCATGGGGCCAGCACGCCGTGGCCTGTCATTGAATATCATGGGGTCTGGCGTCTGCCTGAAGTACTGAATGTGACATATATTGCTGCTGCGGCAACGACTATAGTTGATGGGGTTTTCAAAGGGGTTCACCATGGTTCTACGCAACAACTGGTTCATGCTGGCGGGGGTGGTTCTGGCGCTGCAGACGGTGCAGGTTCTCGCAATGGAGTTCGAAGGTTTTGGCAGCATCGGCTATCACAAGCATGATAGCAAGGGGCATCATGCGGGTAGCAGCGGGGAGTACGCCGAGGGTTTCACCCTTGGGGGGTTCGATCTCTATGCCTTCCAGAAAATAGGTGAAGATACCTCGGCTTTTGCCGAGTTCATTATCGGAGATTTCGAAGAAGAGATCGAGCTGGAGCGTCTCTGGATCAAACGAACCATCAGCCCGGCGCTCGGCTTCAAGGCTGGCCTCATGGAATCGCCGCTCGGTTACTGGAACCGGACCTATCGTCATGGCGGCCAACTGCTTCAGGATACCATTACCCGTCCCTTCTTTCTCAGATACGAGGATGAGGGTGATTCGATCTTTCCCATGGTCTCGGTGGGGGTGGAGGCCTTTGGCACCATCCCTCTCGCCGGAGGGGATTTGAACTATGTTGCGGTGTTCTCCAACGGTGTATCACTGGACACCAGTGTGGCTGGTGCTCCCTCATCCATCCAGATCAACCACCTTGGTGATCCCGGCGATGAAAAACTCTTCATCATGAGGACAGCCTACAAATTCTCTGCCCTGCCTCTGCAGATTGGTCTGTTCGGCATGAACAATCCGATCGTCGAGTCTGCGAAAAATGCTTCGGTGAGCCAGGGAGTCCGGCTGTTGACCCAGAATGTTCTGGGCGCCGATCTCCATATGGCCGCCAACGGTTTTGAACTCATTGCGGAGTATTACAACATCGACAACAAGGATGCCGTCGGGAACATCGACGCCGATCCCGCTCGCGCCTGGTTCATGCAGTTTGGATATCAGCTTACTGCACGTCTGAAGCCGTTGTACCGGTATGTCAGCCTTGGTTTTGACGCAGCGGATCCCTTCTTCCGCTATCGGGGAGTGCAGGAGCAGCAACATCATGTGGCCGGATTGAGATATGATCTCGATGAGAGCAATGCCTTGAAGTTCGAGGTTCATCAGATGAACTTCGATGGAGGTGAGACGGAGTATCACTACCAGCTGCAGTGGGCTTTCATCGTATTCTGATCTCTCCGGTGCTCGCTGCAGGAGAGCGAACGCAGGGTTTGTTGGCCAGGTGACCGGTTCATCGCCTTCTGGCATGTTCCTTGGTACCACCCGCCGAGTCTCACGGGGTGGAGGAGCATGCGGTGGTTCGTTCTGTCTCTCCGAATCGTTTTGCCCGATGAAATTCAACTCAGCAGTTCATGCCCGATTTTTCCCACATGATGACGCGAGAAATATGTGTTCGTTCTTCTCCACGACAAACAAAAGTCGCTGTCTAATCCCCGTTTTTCTCGAGGTGGTTGTCGGTTCGGGAAGATCCTTGGTGGAACGTCTATTCAATGGTGCTCTAATAGTCTAAATTAGAATAAATCTAAACTAGTTGCATCCCAAAAATATTTGTCGTTAAATTGAATCGAGCCTTCTGCATCGGATGTTCTGTATGTTGCAGGTGGCCTGTATGAATGAACGGATTCATGCCCGGTATTGTCCGGGTCGAAAAATACAAGGAGTAGCCCATGCATATCCTGATCACTGGAGGAGCAGGTTTTATCGGCTCCAATCTCGTCAAGTATCATCTGAATCAGGGCCACAAGGTCCATGTTATCGATGATCTCAGCACCGGCCGCAGGGAAAATATCATTCCCTTCCTGCACGACCCGAATTTTCACTTCGACAAGGGAGATGTTCTCACCTGGGACGGACTGGAAAGAGCCGTCAGCGGTGCGGATGTAATCTATCATCTTGCTGCAGTGGTCGGTGTGTTCAAGGTTCTCAAGGAGCCCATCGAGGTGTTGGCAATCAATATTGCCGGATGTGAACGGTTGTTGCGAGCGGCGCGTAACAGCCACTGGAACCCGCGCATTATCGTGGCATCGAGTTCAGAAGTGTATGGCAACCGGCCTATCGTGGATGGCGAGCATCTGCCGCTGCACGAGGAGTTGGAGCTGCTTATAACGCCGGGGGTCAACACTCGCTGGAACTACTCCATCAGCAAGCTGGCAAACGAGGCGTTCGCCATATCCTATGCCAAGGAGCATGATATGCATGTCACAGCGGTTCGTTTCTTCAATGTTTGCGGACCAGGGCAGAGGGGGCGTTACGGTATGGTGGTACCACGTTTCGTCAACCAGGCCGTCAACAATGAGCCCATCACTGTGTTTGGCGATGGTAGCCAGACGCGCTCTTTCATGGATGTCCGGGATACGGTGAAGGCGCTGTTTGCATTGGCCAGTACTGCGGATAGTGCTGGTGAAATAGTCAATGTGGGGAGCGACAGCGAGATCACCATCCTGGATCTGGCCAACCTCGTCAGGAAGCTGGCAGGCAGTGAGTCGGCCATCGAGCACCTCAGCTATGAAGAGGTGTATGGTGAGGGTTTCGATGAGATCGCCTACCGTCGGCCAGCACTGCAGAAACTGCAACGGCTTACCGGATTCAAATCGAGATATGCGCTGGTGGATACCATCAATCACCTGATTGAACTCTCTGCCCCGGTTACCGAGAGCAATGGCGACGTATCCCTGGTTCGTTCTCGGGCCTAGTACCTTACTTAGTTTTTTGGGAGTGGCTCGCGGTGGTGGGAGGAATCCCCCTGCCGCGAGTTCCCTCCGACAGCTGCGCAATAATGTCACTGTCGATGTGGTCATTCCCGCGCTGAATGAGGAGGCGACGATCCCGCTCTGCCTGGCCTCCATCGCCCGGCAGACACTGCAGCCAAGGCAGATTGTTCTGGTTGACGATGGTAGCCGTGATCGAACGGTGGAGTATGCGCGTACCATGGGAGAGATCAGCGGGATCCCGTTGCGGATCATTCAGCGGGGTTCACCGGTTGGCAAGACTCCAACCTTGAAGCGCCAGGCCAGGGAGCTGGACTCGGATGTGGAGTTGGTGCTGGACTCCGACACCATTCTGGAGTCGGAAAACTATATCGAGCGGGTAGTGGAGGAGCTGTTCAGATCCGAGGGAATCGGTTGTGCCTTCGGCTGTGTGCTCCCTCTGCGGGACAAGGATCGCCGCCGGATGCACCAGGACAGAAACGTAGCGGCGTTCCTGGAGCATCACCCCGACGCGATACTGGAGTTGAACGGCAGCCTGAAGAGCAGGCTTCTGCGCGGCTTTACCAATATATACCGTGATGTGTTGTATATGTATGTGCAACGCTTTGTCAATCGTGGTCAGATGCTCCTGTTTGGTTCCACCATCAATCCGGTCGGTTGTGCCGTGGCCTACCGGAGAAAATATCTCAAAAAGGTTTTCGACCACTACGAGCCGGTGTTTGGGGACAATCTGACCAATTCCGAGGATATCTTCATCGGGTTTGCGCTGCTCAGCTGTGGTTACCGAAACGTCCAGATCGGTGACGTCTACATGCGCTCCCAGGAACCCGAGGCCACCCGCCTTCCGCGCCAGTTCTATCTCTGGTCATCCTCTTTTCTACAGAGTTGTTACTATCTGGATGATCTGGTGCGGAGTCCCTTCAAGGCGTTCAGGCGGCGCCGATACCGCAGGCGGGTGAGGCGGCTTGCAGCAGCCGACCGTCGATTGGAGAAGCGCAGCACTCCGGATCCCTACCGCCAGGCATTTGGGGACCATGTGGTACGCCGTCTTGG